>JAYVCA010000057.1:0-5199 GCA_043750135.1 Chloroflexota bacterium
CCCCGCTCGCCGAGGAGGTGCTCCAGCTCGTGCGTCCGCAGGCCGATGCGAAAGGCATCACCGTTGGGTGCACGGTCGAGGTCGACGCGCCTCCGGTGCTCGCTGATCGCGCCCGGATCCGACAGGTGCTGGTGAACCTCATGTCGAATGCGGTGAAGTTCACCGACACCGGCGGCGTGAGCATTTCCGCCACGAGCGGCGATGGCTGGGTCACGCTCTCGGTCAGCGACAGCGGGATCGGCATCTCGCGCGAGGCCCAGGCGTACATCTTCGATGAGTTCCGCCAAGCCGACGCATCCACGACGCGCAAGTACGGGGGCACCGGTCTTGGCCTCGCGATCAGCAAACGGCTCGTGGCCCTCCACGGCGGCCGGATCTGGGTCGAGAGCAATCCGGCCGGCGGCAGCACGTTCAGCTTCACCTTGCCGATCCACCTTCGGGTCCCCGCGCCAGCCGGGAGCGCCTAAATGGCGAGGATCCTCATCGTCGAGGACGAGATGAACAACCTCGATGTCGCCCGGCGGATCGTGCTCGCGGCAGGTCACGAGGCCCTCGTCGCCATGGACGGCCTGTCCGGCTTGGAGCTGGCGCGGATCGAGCGGCCGGACGCGATCCTCATGGATCTTCTGCTGCCGAAGATGGACGGCTGGGCGGTGACGCGTGCCCTTCGGGAGGAGCCGTGGGCCGCCGACCTTCCGATCATCGCGGTCTCCGCCCTGGCGATGGACGCCGATCGCGAGCGAGCTCGCGAGGCAGGCTGCAGTGACTTCGTGACCAAGCCGTACGCCCCAGCGGAGCTTCGCGCGGTCTTGAACCGGTACTTCGCCGATGGCACGGCCCCCCGGCGCACCGCTCGCCCGGCTGAGCCGGTCGCGCCGCACGCCACACCCTCCGAGCGGCTCGGGAAGGTCCTCGTCGTGGACGACGAGCCGGCGAACGTCGAGCTGCTCGTCCGTCGACTCAACGGCAACGGCTACGAGACCGTCACCGCGTCGAGCGGTCAGGAGGCCATCGCGAAAGCGGTCACGGATGAGCCCGACCTCATCCTGATGGACGTGATGATGCCCGGGATCGACGGGTGGGAGAGCACGCGCCTGTTGAAGGCCGATCCAAAGACCGCACACATCCCCGTCGTGTTCGTGACCGCTCGCGACCGGCCTGAGGACATCGCGAAGGGCTTCGAGGTCGGTGGGGTCATGTACGTTCATAAGCCATTCGAGGCGGTCGAGCTGTTCGCACGCGTCCGATCGGCGATCTTCACCAAGCGGCTCCAGGACGACCTGCGCCAGAAGAATGAGGATCTGAAGCGCCTCGAGCAGTCGCGCCTCGAGCTCATTGGGATGCTGGGTCACGACATCCGCAACCTGGCGAATAGCGTGGTCGCGTTCCTCCAGCTCGCGCGCATGGGCGAGCTCACCCCGGACCGGCCCGAGTTCGCGCAGCTCCTTGGGCTCTCGGAGTCGAACATTGCCGAGGTCCTCCGGATGGTCAATGCCCTGCTCGACGTCTATAAGATCGAGGAGGGTCGACTCGAGGCCGTGCCGCAGGTGAACGACTTCTCCGAAGTCGTCCAGCGAAGCCTCTCGCAGCTCATCCCGGAGGCGATGTCCAAGGGCATCACTCTCACCAACGACGTGCCGGCCGATACGCCGGTGTTCGTCGATGCCGGGCTCATCGTTCGGGTGCTCACGAACCTCGTCTCGAATGGCATCAAGCACACCCCAAGCGGTGGGACGGTGCGCGTGGGCGCCCAGCCGCAGGCCGGCGCTGCCGATAGCGTCGTCGTGCGGGTCTCTGATACGGGCCCAGGCATCTCCGAGAGCGATGCGGTGCACGTGTTCGACCGGTTCTTCCAGACCGAGCGAGGACGCAGCCGCGGTGGGACCGGCCTGGGGCTCGCCTTCTGCAAGCTCGCAATCGAGCTGCACGGCGGCACGATCCATGTTGCGAACGCCGGGACGCCCGGGGCGGTCGTCGAGTTCACCATCCCCGCGGCGTCGCGATCGGCCACCGAAGAGGCGATCGCGTGAGCGGTTGGCTCCGCGGCCTCTTCCCCGTGCGCCGCGAGGAACGCGTCGTGGTCCTCACGCTCTATGCGCTGCTCACCGTCACGGTCGTCGCGAACTGGATCGGTAAGGTCGGCTCCAACTCGATCTTCATCAAGAAGGTCGGGGTGACCGCGCTTCCGTACGCCTACATTCTCGCGCCGATCCTGCTGCTCGTCGTCTCGACGCTCATCTTCAGCCTCGTCGGCCGCATGCGCCGCCGTGAGCTCTTCATTTGGTACGTCGGGGTCGTGGCGGTGCTTTCCATCGCGACCCAGGCGGCGATGGACCTCGGCACGTTGGACTATTGGTGGGCCTACGTGTTCGCTCAGGTGGTGAAAGACACCGTGTATCTCATCTTCTGGATCTACGCTGGCAATCTCTTCGACAGCGAGCAGAGCAAGCGGATCTTTCCGCTCTTTGCCGGCGCGCTGCTCATCGGCAAGATCGCCGGCGGTCTGCTGTCGACGAGCCTTGCCCCGGTCATCCACTCGGAGAACTTCATGGCCGCCCAGGCGGTCGGCTTCTCCGCCGCGTTCGCGGTGATCCTCCTCTACCGCAAGCGCCTTCCCGAGGGCGAGGGCGCGGTCGTCAGCGGGAAGGTGCGCCCGCAGAGCATCGGTGCGCGTTTCCGCGGCTCGGTCGATGGGTATCGAGCCGTCGCATCCGATGGGCTGCTCCGACCGTTCGGTCTGAGCATCTTCTTTTGGTACTTCCTGATGCAGATCGGCAATTATCTGTTCACGTACAGCCTCGACTCCGCGACCGCCGGCGCGACGACGGTCCAGGGGGCCGAGGATGCGTACACGCTCCTGTATGCCTCGGTCTTCACGATCGGGTCGGTCATTGCCCTCGGCATCCAGACCTTCCTCACCGGAGGGCTCATCCGCCGGCTCGGGGTGTCGCTCCTGCTCTTCGTGTTCCCGCTGTGGTACGTCGGCTGGTATGCCGCTGGGGCGGTCCTGGGCCTCACCGGCGTCGTCGGCGTCCTGCTCCAGGCCGGTGAGCGCATCATCGTGCCGGCGATCCACCTTCCGGCGGCCCAGATCGTGTACAACCAGATCGCGTCGGATCTGCGGCCCCGGGCGCGGGCGTTCTTCTCCGGCGGCGTCAACGCATTCGCCGAGATCGGCGCTGCGCTCGTCCTCGTTGCCGGAGCGATCGCCTCCGATCCTCGCGCCGTGCTGGTGTTCGGAACGGCCTGTTCGGTCCTGTTCACCGGGAATACGTTCGTGCTCCGCCGCACACTGGGGCGGCGGATCGTGGAGAACCTGCGGTCCGAGGATCCCGAGCTGCGGCGCAATGCGGCCCAGATGCTGGGCGGGGAAGGACGCGCGGTCCCGACCGCGGACCTCCAGAGCCTGCTCGGAGAAGGCAGCGCAGACGTCGAGGCGCGGGTCCAGGCGGCGCTGCTGCGACGTGGCGCGCTGCGCATCGTGAAGGGAAGGTCGGACTGATGGCGATCACCCGCGACACCTCGGCGCAGCCGGAAAGCGTGCCGCGGCACGAGGAGCGATTCATCGCGAGCGAGGAGCTCGCTCGCCTGGTCATGCGTACCGCGGGTTCACATCTTCAGCCGCGCAGCGATGACCGGCCATATCAGTGGTCGACGACCGCGTACTGCGATACCTACGATTGGAAGGTCTACCGGGCTGCGGTACAGGGCGCTGCGTTGCGCCTGCGCTTCCGGGAATATCACCGCACCCGGCCGGAAGACGCGTTCACCAGCGCGCGGCTGTGGCTGGAGCTCAAGGAGGACGTCGACGACACCTCGCGCAAAGAGCGGTTCGAGATCGCCGGCGATCTCGTTCCGGCCTTTCTGCGGGGTGAGGAGATCCTTCCGCCGAGCGCGAACGGATTGTCGGCGCGGGCCGGTGAGCTCGTGCGTGACGGTGCCCGGCCGGTCGTCGTGACGCAGTACAACCGCCTCGCGTACGCCGGGCCGGAAGATCGCATCCGGGTGACCGCGGACCACAACCTCATCTACCTCGCGGTCCCCTGGACGAACAACGACGACGGGGCGATCCCTGCGCGGATGGGACCGATCCTCGCGCGTGAGACCGATGTCGTTATCGAGATGAAATGGTTCGACGATCTGCCGAATTGGGCCGAGGAGCTGCACGGATATCTCCGCGAGCGGGCGCCCGCGGACCGGCCTTCGAAGTTCGTGGTGGGGATGCGCCACCTGCTGGGAGAGGCGCCGCGATGACCCTCGTCCGCCCCGAGACCAGCGTTGTCGTGGTCGAGGACGATCCCGCATCCGCCGACGTGCTTCAGCGTCGCTTGCAGGCGAACGGGATGACTGTGTCGGTCGGGCGCACCGGCGCTGACGGTCTGGCCCTCATCCGCGAGAGCCATCCGGATCTGGTCCTCCTCGATGTCGGGCTGCCCGACACCGACGGCTATGACGTGTGCCTGCAGGTGAAGAGCGACGCGGCGACCGCCGACATCCCGGTGATCTTCCTATCCGCGCGCGGTGATGTCTTCGACAAGGTCCGCGGGCTCTCCTGCGGGGCCTCGGACTACCTCACCAAGCCGTTCCACCCCGCCGAGCTCCTGGCGCGCGTTGATGCCGTCCTCGCGCAGGCCCGCAGGGTGCGTAGCCCCCGGCTGGCCAAGCCTGCCGAGACGAGCCATGCCGGCCGTGCGGTCGCGATCGTCGCGCTCGCCGATCCGTCCCGGCGTCAGCACGCCGAGACCATCCTCGCTCCGCTGTTCGATCTCGCGGCGGTCGACGACGGCCGTGGCGCCGACCTGCTCGTGGTCGACGCCGACGCCGCGATCCTCGACGCAGGCGAGCTGGTCGGTCCGGCGGTCCTGCGGATCGTGTCGGCCGATGGTCCGGCGCGGGAGGACGCGATCGCCCTGAACGACGAGCTCGCCCGGATCGCCGACCTCGTGGTGCGCGAGCGGCAGCTCGGTCGTGACGTCGACGCCGCGGCGAACGCGCTCGTTGCGCTGGCGACCGCGTTCGAGTCGCACGACCGGTCGACGATGGGCCACAGCGAGCGAGTGGCCTCGCGGGCGACCGGGATCGCCAAGCGGCTGGGGCTCGATGAGGCGAGCGCCCGCACCGTGCGTCTGGGTGCGCTCCTCCGTGACATCGGGAACAGCAAGCTGCCGATCGGCCTGGTCCGCAAGGCGACCGAGCTGA
>JAYVCA010000058.1:0-3766 GCA_043750135.1 Chloroflexota bacterium
GAGCTGGTCGAGCGCCGCCGCGCGATCGTCGGCCACCGCGATGATCTTCGCCAGGAGCGGGTCGTAGTGGCGAGTGACGGTGGAGCCTTCCTCGACCCCTGCGTCCACGCGGACGCCCTCGGGCCAGCGGACGTGCGCGAGGCGGCCAGTGGAGGGAAGGAAGCCGGCCGCCGGATCCTCGGCGTAGACGCGCACCTCGGCCGCTGTCCGCGGGACACCGAGGCGCAGATGAAGGGCATCGCCCTGCGCGATCAAGAGCTGCTGCTCGACGAGGTCGATCCCGTACGCTGCTTCGGTGACCGGGTGCTCCACTTGGAGACGCGCGTTCACCTCGAGGAAGAAGAACTCGCCGTGCTCGTCGACGATGAACTCGCAGGTCCCGGCATTCGTGTAGCCGACCCGCTCGGCGATGGCGAGCGCCGCCGCGACCATCTTCGCCCGGGTGGTGTCCTCGATCGAGGGCGCGGGTGATTCCTCGAGCACCTTCTGGTGCCGACGCTGCGCCGAGCAGTCGCGCTCGCCGACGGTCATGAGCGAGCCACGCTCGTCGCCGAGCACCTGGATCTCCACGTGCCGCGGCGCCGACACCGCGCGCTCGAGGATGAGACGCTCGTCGCCGAACGCGCCCTGCGCCGTGCGCCGCGCGCGGGCGAGCGCCTCGCGCATCGCGGCCTCGGTGGCCACGAGCTGCATCCCGATCCCGCCGCCTCCGGCCGCCGGCTTGAGCATCACCGGGTAGCCGGTGTGCTTCGCTGCCGCGAGGAATGCCTCGTCGCGCTGATCGTCTCCCTGATAGCCGGGGAGGACCGGCACCCCCGCGGCCGCGGCGATCGCCTTTGCCTCAGCCTTGTCGCCCACGCGGCGCAGGACGTCCGGCGATGGTCCGACGAAGCGCAGCCCCGCCGTCTGGACGGCCTCGGCGAAATCCGCTCGTTCGGACAGGAAGCCGTAGCCGGGGTGGATGAGCGCGGCGCCGGATTCTCGGGCCGCCGCGATGATGCGCGCCGCGTCAAGATATGAGTCGGCCGCCGCTGCCGGACCGATGCGGATCGCGGTGTCCGCCTCGGCCACGAACGGAAGGGCGGCATCGGCGTCGGAGTACACCGCGACCGAGCGCAGGCCGATCCGCCGCGCGGTGCGGATGACTCGGCGCGCGATCTCACCGCGGTTGGCGACCAGGACCGTCATCATGTCGGCATTGTCGGCCAGACGTGCCGCGCTCGCCGAAGGGTGGCCGGTCCTCCTCGTCGCGACGGAATCCGTTGGCCGGGGTACGTGCCGGTGTCGCCGCGGTGGCCGCGCTGCGTGCCCTGGGCCCGGGCTAAGCCGGTGGCTCGTCCGGTGTTCCCCCGGTCGTGACCTCCGGGGGCGCCCAGGACGGGCGGCGTCGCTCGAGGAAGGCTCGCATCCCTTCCTGACCCTCGATGCCGACGCGGACCCTGGCGATCCGCTCGACCGTGAGATCGCGCACGTCGGCCGGCGCGTGGCCGGTCACGTCGCGGACGAGCCGCTTCGCCGCGCGCACGGCCTCCGGCCCGCCGGCCAGGATCGCGACGACGAACGCCTCGATCTGCTCGTCGAGCTGGTGATCGTGGACCACGCTCTCGACGAGTCCGACCTCGAACGCGCGGTGCGCGTCGAAGCGGATGCCGGTCGTGAATGCCGCGGTCGCGAAGGCCGACCCGACCTTGCGCACGACATAGGGCGAGATCACCGCGGGAAGGATCCCCAGGCGCACTTCGGTGAAGGCGAAGACCGCGGCGTCGCTCGCGACGGCGACGTCGGCCACCGCGACCAGGCCGGCCCCCCCGCCGATCGCGGCACCCTGCACGCGGGCGAGGAGGGGCATCGGTAGGTCGTCGAGCGCCGCGAAGAGCGCGGCAAGCGCGGAGGAGTCGGCCCGGTTCTCATCGAGCGAGAAGCCGGCCATGCCACGCATCCACTCGAGGTCCGCGCCGGCGCAGAACGCATCGCCCTCGCTGGCCAGCACGACACAGCGCGCATCATCCGGCACGGCAGCGATGCTCCGGGTGAGCGCCGCGATGAGCGTCGCGTCGAAGGCGTTCTTGCGCTCGGGACGCGCGATCGTGATCCGCGCGACGCGCCGGTCATCGAGGTCGAGTCGCACGAGTTCCGTCACCCTTGTGGTCCGCCTACATCCGGAACACGCCGTAGCGCGGCGCGCCGATGGGGGCGTGCCGCGCGGCGGCGATACCGAGTGCGAGGACTGCGCGCGTGTCCAGCGGATCGACGATCCCATCATCCCAAAGCCGCGCGGTCGAGTAGTACGGCGAGCCCTGGGCCTCGTACTGCTCGCGGATGTTCTTCTTGAACGCCTCCCGCTCCGCGTCACCGGCAAAGCTGCCGACGAGCGACAAGACCGTGGCGGCTTGCTCGCCGCCCATGACGCTGATCCGCGCGTTCGGCCACATCCACCGCTGCCGCGGGCCATAGGCCCGGCCGCACATGCCGTAGTTCCCGGCGCCAAATGAGCCGCCGATGATCACCGTGAACTTCGGGACGCTTGCGCAAGCGACCGCCATCACCATCTTGGCGCCGTCCTTGGCGATGCCGCCGGCCTCGTATTCGCGGCCGACCATGAAACCCGCGACGTTCTGGAGGAACACGAGCGGGATGCCGCGCTGGTCGCAGAGCTCGATGAAGTGCGTGGCCTTCAGGGCCGATTCGCTGAACAGGATGCCGTTGTTCGCGATGATCCCGACCCGCATCCCCATGATCCGCGCGGTGCCGCAGACGATCGTCTCGCCGTACAGCGCCTTGAACTCGTGGAAGCGCGATCCGTCCACCAAGCGCGCGACGACCTCTCGGACGTCGTACGGCGTGCGGGTGTCCTGCGGCACGATCGCGTAGAGATCGGCCGGATCGTGGGCCGGGTCCTCCGGCTCCGCGACCTCGGTGCCCCAATAGAGCGGGCGGTCAAGCTGCGCGACCATGTCGCGCGCGATCGCAATGGCGTGAGCATCGTCGAGCGCGTAGTGATCGGCGACCCCGCTGCGACGCGCGTGGACCTCGGCCCCGCCGAGATCCTCGGCGCTCACATCCTCGCCGGTCGCGGCCTTCACCAATGGTGGCCCGCCGAGGAAGATCGTGCCCTGTCCTTTCACGATGACCGACTCGTCGCTCATCGCCGGCACGTATGCGCCACCCGCGGTGCACGAGCCCATGACCAGCGCAAGCTGTGGGATGCGCTCGGCCGACATTCGGGCTTGATTGAAGAAGATCCGCCCGAAATGCTCCCGGTCGGGGAAGACCTCGTCCTGTCGCGGCAGGAACGCCCCGCCTGAGTCGACCAGGTACACGCAGGGAAGCCGGTTTTCGAACGCGATCTCCTGTGCGCGCAGATGCTTCTTCACCGTGAGCGGGTAGTAGGTGCCGCCCTTCACGGTCGCGTCGTTCGCCACGATGACGCACTCGGTCCCGGAGATCCGGCCGATGCCGGCGATCATCCCGGCGGCGGGCGCATCATTGTCGTACAGGTCGAGCGCCGCGAGCGCGCCGATCTCGAGGAACGCGGTGCCGGGATCGAGGAGCCGCTCCACCCGCTCCCGCGGGAGCAGCTTGCCGGCGTTGGTGTGTTTCTCGCGGGCGCGCGCGGGGCCACCATCACGCGCGGTGGCGAGCCGGCGGCGGAGGTCCTCGACGAGCGAGGTCATCGCCGTACGGTTGACCTGCGCGCTGGGTGAGCTTCGATCGAACGACGAGCGGATGACCGGCATCGGCCGGATGCTAGCCGCTGGCGTCCTTC
>JAYVCA010000059.1:0-4503 GCA_043750135.1 Chloroflexota bacterium
CGCGCTTTCATCCAGAGAGACTGAGGGAACGGCCCGTTGACGTCTCGGCAACCGGCGGAGACCCGCGCAGGTGCCACATCCGGCCTGGGCGACCAGGAAAGATGAAAGGGGATCCGACCATCGTGGCGACCCTTGCCGCACTGATCCGTAACGGTGACTTCGTCCTGACCGCCGAGCTCAATCCGCCCAAGAGCGCGAGCGCGCAGGTCGTGCGCCGGCGCGCCGGCGTCCTCAAAGGATTCGTCGACGCGGTGAATATCACCGACAGCAACCGCGCGGTCGTCGCGATGGCCGCGCTCCCCGCGGCGCTCTTGGTCCGTGACGCCGGGGTCGAACCGATCGTTCAGGTCACCGGACGGGATCGGAATCGGATCGCCGTGCAGGCCGATCTCCTGGGCGTGTCGGCGCTTGGCCTGCCGAACATCGTGTTCATGACCGGGGACGATCCCAAGGCCGGCAATCACCCGGACGCGGTGCACGTGAAGGATCTCGATGGGACCAGCCTGGTCCGGACCGCCGCGATGCTCCGCGACGGCCATTTTCTCAACGGCGACGAGATCAAGCAGCCGCCGGACTACTTCATCGGTGCCACCGCCGCGCCGTTCACCAAGCCGATGTCGAAAGACCTCGAGAAGACCATCGAGAAGATCGCCGCCGGGGCGCAGTTCCTCCAGACCCAGCCGGTCTTCGACCTGCCCACGTTCACGACGTGGCTCGCCGAGATCCGGAAGGCGTCGCGGGACGTGGCGATCATTGCCGGCGTTCTCGTCCTCCGCTCCGTCGAGCAGGCCGAGCGGATGGCGAAGATCCCCGGCCTGTCGATCGGCGATGCGATCGTCGAGCGGATGCGTGCTGCGGCCGACGGGGAGGCCGAAGGGATCGCCATCGCCGTCGAATTGCTCGCGGCGCTCCGCGCGACTCCTGGCGTGAGCGGCGCGCACCTCTATGCGATCGAGTGGCCGGAGGCGATCCCGCTCGTCGTGGAGCGCGCGGGCCTCCTTCCACGGCCAACGGTGTGACCAGTACCGTCGACTTGGCGACCGACCTCCTCCAGCACCTCATCCGCAACGCTTGCGTGAACGATGGGACGCCGGATTCGGGCCACGAGGACCGGAGCATCGACGCGCTCAGCAGCTACCTCGCCGCGCCGGGCGTCGAGATCGCGCGCTACGAGCCACACCCCGGACGCGCCAGCCTCGTCCTTCGGATCGAGGGAAGCGATCCGGCCGCACCGAGCCTCCACCTCTGCGGTCACGTGGACGTCGTTCCGGTGAACCCGGCCGGATGGCAGCGTGATCCGTTCGGAGGCGAGCTCGTCGAGGGGACCGTCTGGGGCCGGGGCGCGGTCGACATGCTGGATACGACGGCCACGATGGCCGTCGCGGTGCGGCGTCTCATCGACACCGGCTTCCGCCCCCGCGGCACGCTCATCTACTCGGCCGTCGCCGATGAGGAGGCGCTGGGCACCTGGGGCGCCGAGTGGCTCATCGATCACGAATGGGACGCGGTCAAGAGCGACTACCTGCTGACCGAATTCGGGGGCGCGCGATTCCCGCTCGCCACCTCGGGCGGCCCGAAGCTGCCGGTCATGGCCGGCGAGAAGGGCTCGGCGTGGACCCGCCTTCGGGTGAAGGGGACGCCCGGCCACGGCTCGATGCCGCTGCACGCCGACAATGCCGCGGTAAAGGCCGGCGCGGTCCTCGGGCGGATCGCCGCCTACCGTCCTCCGGCGCGCGTCCACGACCTCTGGCAGCGCTTCATCGACGGGCTGGGCCTGAGCGCAGCCCAACGTTTCGCCCTCACCCACACCGCGACGCTCGATCGTGCCATCGGCCGGCTTCCCCGCGGCGTCGAGCGGATGTTCAGCGCCTCGACCCGCACGACGTTCTCGCCGAACATCGTTGCCTCGGGGGTCAAGATCAACGTCATCCCCGACAGCGCGACGATCGACATCGATATCCGCACCCTTCCCGGCGACGAGGGTGAGCCGGTGCTGCGAATGCTCGCTGACGCGATCGGCGACCTTTGGCCGGACTGCGAAGTCGTGTTCCAGAAGTCGAATCCAGCGACGATGTCACCGATCGACACGCCGCTCTGGGACACGCTCGCCCGTGTCACGGGAAAGCTCGTGCCCGGTGCGACCACGGTGCCGATGATCCTCATGGGCGCGACCGACGCGCGGTTCTTTCGGCGCAAGGGCGTGGTCGCGTACGGCTACGGTCTGCTGAGCGAACGGATCCCGTTCGACCAGTTCTCGCAGATGTTCCATGGGAACGACGAACGGGTCGACCAGGAGTCGCTTCGTCTCTCGGCCGAGCTCTTCGAGCAGGTCGCGCGCGAGTTCGTCGGCCCGGCCTAGCCGACGTCCAGCTCACCCGCCATCGCCGTCGATCCCGGCGCGTCGGGGTAGCCTGGGGGAAGCACGACGAAGAGCGAGGTGAGCGCATGACCGCCAAGCAGGGGACCCAGTACCGTTGGGACGACATTCCTAAAGAGCGCATGAACGATTCCATCGACCGGCGCTTCGTGAGCGCCGAGCGGATCATGCTCGCGCAGGTATTCCTGAAGAAGGGCGCGGTCGTTCCGACCCATGTCCACGAGAGCGAGCAGGTCACCTACATCGTCGAGGGCGCGTTGCGCCTCTGGCTCGGGGACGCCGGTGAGCAGGAGGTCACCGTCCGCGCGGGTGAGGTGCTCACGATCCCGTCCAATGTCCCGCACCGGGCGGAGGCGCTCGAGGACACCCTCGACGTCGACGTGTTCAGCCCGCCGCGGCAGGACTGGCTGACGAAGACGGACGACTACCTCCGGTCGCGATGACCGCGACGCCGACCAGGACGGCGATCGCGCCGGCGGACTGGAGGAGCGTGAGCCGCTCGCCAAGGATGACCATTCCGAGGACCGTGGCGGTGAGTGGCTCGAAGAGCGAAAGCGTCGCTGCGGTCGCGGTGGGCAGGCGTGCCAGGCCGCGGCCGAAGAGCGCATAGGCGAGGGCCGTCGCGACGATCCCAAGGTGCAGCGCGACGAGCAGGCCGCGTGGATCGGCAAGCCAGCCGAGATCGGTGCGCGCGGCGACTGGCGCCAGCAGGACGGCCCCACCGGCGAATGCGGCAGCCATCACGGTCAGCGGCGGGTTGCTCCGCAGGAGTTCTTTCGCGCACGTCGCGTAGAGCGCGTATCCGGCACCCGCAGCCACCGCGAGGACGACACCGCGCACGTCGAGGGACGCCTCGGCACCAGGCACCGCGAGGAATGCGACCCCCAGCACGGCAGCCGCGGTCGCGACATACCACCGCGGGGCCGGAGGATCCCCGCGGATCGCGCTGAGGAGCCCGGTGACGATCGGGGCGCTCCCGATCGCGATGATCGTGCCGAGGGCGACACCGAGGATCGCGACACTGGAAAAGAACGCAAGCTGATAGACCGCCACGCTCGCCGCGGCGATGAGCGTCGGGACCGGGGCGAGGCGTCGCGGATCGGCTCGACGTGTCGCGACGGCGATGAGGGCGAGGAGCGCGCCGCCGATGATGATCCGGACCGCGCCGACGCTGAGTGGGTCCACCCCCGCCGGGCCGAGCGCGCGCGCTGTACCGGTGGTCCCCCAAAGGGCGGCTGCGGCGAGAATGAGCCAGGGCCCTGATCCCCGTGAGCGTGATCGGCCGCTACGCACCGTAGAGGTCGAGGACTTCGCGGCGGAACGGGACCCTGGCCTTCTTACGCAGGTTTTCGAACTCGTCGTAGTCCCACTCGCCGACGAAGGTCACAGCGACGCCCTGCTTCCCGGCACGGCCGGTCCGTCCGACGCGGTGGGTGAACGTCTCGGGATCCTCGGGCAGGTCGTAGTTCACCACGTGGCTGATGTCCTCGATATGCAGTCCGCGCGCGGCGACGTTCGTCGCGACGAGCATCGGCAGGGTGCCGTCCCGGAATCCGTCCAGCGTCCGTTCGCGCTCGCGCTGGGTGAGGTCTCCGTGAAGGGCTGCGACATCGTGGCCCCGCCGCTTCAAGGTCTCGACGAGCTTATCCACGCCACGCTTGGTGTGGCGGAAGATGAGCACCTGGTCGATCGCGTATTTCTTGAGCAGCTCCTCGAGGACCCGGACCTTGTCCACGTCGAGGACCTCGACGTAGATCTGCTCGATGGTGTCAATATTCTGGTTCTCCGGCTGGATCGCGATCTGGACCGGATCCTTGGTGAAGGTGAACGCGAGATCCTTCACCTCACGCGCGAGCGTCGCGCTGAACAGGGCGGTCTGGCGCTCGGTCGGGCAGCGGCGCAGCAGCCGTCGGACCTCGGGCGCGAAGCCCATGTCGAGCAGCCGATCGGCCTCGTCCAAGATCACCACGCCGAGTGCCGAGAGGTCGAGCGTGCCGCGCTCGATGTGATCGAGGAGCCGCCCGGGCGTCCCGACGACGATCGTCGCGCCGCGCTCAAGGGCGCGCTCCTGGGGGGTGTACGAGACGCCGCCGTAGATCGCGACCTCGCGGGCGTGCCGGTATTTG
>JAYVCA010000060.1:0-6095 GCA_043750135.1 Chloroflexota bacterium
CCCGGGGGACCGTGGTCACGGTGCGCCTGCCGGCAGTCGCGCAGGCGGGATCGAAGGCCGACGCGACCGCAGCCTGAAGCGCGAAGAAGGTCCTCAGCCGGCGCTCAGCCGCGTTCCAGAGCGGCGTAAGCCTCGAGCGTCACGATGCGCTCGTGATCTGGATCGTCCTCGTGCTCATCCTCGCCGCGTTCACTGTCGCGGTGGCCTCGCTCGCGCGCGCTCGCCCTTCAACGGGGCGCGCACGTCGTCTGGACGACGGAACGCAGGACGCGCGTGTAGTCGTGGATCGGGGCTATGCCCCCTCGCGCATCGATCTCGAGGCGGGTGTTCCGGCGACGCTGCGGTTCGAGCGGCGCGAGGACGATCCCTGCACGGAGATGCTCGTGAGCGAGCTCTGGCCGAGCGCGCACCGACTCGTCGCGCATGGGGAGACGGCGATCCGCTTCACCCCGCAGCGTCCCGGGCGTTTCGTCTTTACCTGCGGTATGGGGATGTACTCCGGCGAGCTCGTCGTACATGAGAGGCGTCGGACCTAGATGGAAGTCCTTGTCGGCCTTCTGCCCTTCGCGCTCTTCCTGCTTTGTCCGCTGATGATGCTGTTCATGCACCGCGGCGGTCACGGGAACGGGCAACAGCACCCCACGGCCGACCGCGATGAGCTCGCGCGACGACTGCACGCATCGAAGGATGAGACGCACTCATGAGCGGCACGACGCTCATGCTGCGGCTTGGCGGCGAGGACTGCGCATCTGTGGCGCAGAGCCTGGAGCGCATCCTCGTCCGCGCACCGGGCGTGCGTAGCGTCTACGTGAATCCAGTCACCGATCGTGCCACCATCGAGGTGGACGATCAGGTCGATCCTGAGGCGATCGCGACGCTGGCGCGCGACGCCGGCGCGGTCGTGATCGGCACTGAGCAGCGACCCGGCGCACGAGCTGCCCTGATCGAGCCTCCGAAGAGTGAAAGCGACCGTGAGTACCGCCGGCTCATGCGCAAGTGGTGGTTCGCGGCCGCGGTCGGCGTGCCGACGATGGTGCTGTCGTATCCGTGGCTCCTGCCGATCACGCGCGATCTGTTCCCGCGCGGCAGCGAGGCCCTGCACCACCTCTGGGTCGCGATGGGCATCGCGAGCCTGGCCGTCCTCCTCTACTCGGGGAGCCAGTTCTTCAGTGGGCTGGTCCAGAGCGTCACGCACCGCACCGCGACCATGCACACGCTCATCGCCATCGGGACCGGTACGGCGTGGCTGTACTCGACCGTGGCGCTGCTGGCCCCGCAGCTCTTTCCCTCGGAGGCGTTCACCGACGTGTACTACGACGTGACCGTCGTCGTCACTGCGCTCGTCGTGTTGGGAATGGCAATGGAGATCAAAGCTCGGGGACGCACGAGCGACGCGATCAAGAAGCTCATCGGCCTGCAGCCCCGCACCGCACGTGTCATTCGGGAAGGCAACGAGACCACCGTGCCGGTCATCGACGTCCGAGTCGGCGAGCTCGTCGTCGTGCGCCCCGGTGAGCGGATCCCGCTGGACGGCGTGGTCGTCTCCGGCGCCTCCGCGATCGACGAGTCGATGATCACCGGGGAGTCGATGCCGGTGGACAAGACCGTCGGGGACGAGGTCATCGGCGCGACAATGAACACGCACGGGTCATTCACGCTCCGCGTCACCAAGATCGGAGCGGACACCGCGCTGGCGAACATCGTGCGGCTCGTCCAAGACGCCCAGGCGACCAAGGTGCCGATCCAGCGGATCGTCGACCGGGTGAGCGCGTACTTCACCCCGATCGTGGTCATGCTCGCGATCGGCGGCTTCGTGGTGTGGTACGACCTTGGCCCGGTGCCGGCTTTCGCCTACGCGACGATCGTCATGGTCACCACGCTCATCATCGCCTGTCCGTGTGCCCTCGGGATGGCCACCCCGATGTCGCTCACCACGGGCATCGGCAAGGCTGCCGAGCACGGCGTGCTCATCCGTTCGGGCGAGTCGCTCCAGGGGGCACAGCGCCTCCAGACGATCGTGCTCGACAAGACCGGCACGATCACCCGAGGTCAACCCGCGCTCACCGACGTGGTGGCGCTGGCACCGTTCAGCGAGGATCAGCTCCTGCAGCTGGTCGCGAGCGCCGAGCACGGCTCCGAGCATCCGCTGGGGACGGCGATCGTCAAGGGCGCGCTCGAGCGGAAGCTGCGGCTGCGGCCCGTTGCTAAGTTCAGCGCCACCGTCGGTGGCGGGATCGCGGCAACGATCGACGGACGACAGGTGCGCGTCGGCAATGAGCGCTTCTTACGCGAGGCCGGCGTCGAGCTCGATGGTCTCCCGGGTCCGTGGGCCGTGCTCGCCGAGGATGGGAAGACGCCGATGTACGTCGCCATCGACGGGAAGCCCGCGGGACTGGTCGCTGTGGCAGACATCGTGAAGGACGACTCGGTGCGTGCGATCAAACGGCTGCGCGAGCTCGGACTCGAGGTCGTGATGCTCACCGGCGACAACGAGCGGACCGCGAAGGCGATCGCGCGTCAGGTCGGCGTCGACCGCGTGCGTGCCGAAGTCCTCCCGGGCGAGAAAGCGCTCGAGGTGCGGAAGCTCCAGCTCGAGGGCAAGCGCGTGGGCATGGTCGGAGACGGGACCAACGACGCGCCCGCGCTCACCCAGGCCGATGTCGGCTTTGCCATCGGCAGCGGCACCGACGTGGCGATCGAGGCCGCGGATGTGACGCTCATTGGAGGCAGCCTCAAGGGCGTCGTGCTCGCGATCGAGGTCTCGCGCGCGACGATGCGCAACGTCTTCCAGAACCTCTTCGGCGCTTTCATCTACAACTCGCTCGGCCTCCCCATAGCATTGGGCGTGCTCTATCCATTCTTCGGGATCTTGCTCTCTCCGCTCCTCGCCGCGGCGGCGATGAGCTTCAGCTCAGTGACGGTGATCACCAACGCGAACCGGCTACGGCATTTCAAGCCAGCGGAGGTATCGGTATGACCCTCGATCAGATCCTGGTGACCGCTGGCGGCGTGCTCGCGATCGCTGGCATCGGGGCCTTCTTCCTGTTGCCAAAGGGCGAGGAGACGCGCGCGGTGCTCGGAAGCTCGGGCTTCCAGGAGGCGATGATCCTGGTGAAGGGCGGTTACCGGCCCGACCTGATCGTCGCGGATGCCGGCGTACCCATTCGCTTGATGTTCCTGCGCACCGAGTCGGGCGCCTGCTCGGAGCGCGTCATCTTCGCGGACTTTCACAAGAGTATCGAGCTGCCGGAGGGCAAGAACGTCTCGCTCGATCTTCCCGCGACCACGGTCGGCGAGTACCCCTTCCAGTGCGGGATGGGCATGCTGCGCGGGAAGCTCGTGATCCGGTGAGACTGCTGACCGCGCTCGCCGCGGTCGCCATTCTGTCCGCTTCGTGCACGAACGCGAAGGCCGCGCCCACCGCCGTGCCGTCCAGCTCGGTGACCCTGAGCAGCGATCTGGGCGAGCAGCGACACGAAGCGGGCTCGGTCACCGTGATCGCCTCGTGGCTCGCCGATCCGATACCCACCGCCCGCGTCACGCTGGACACGCACTCAGTGGACCTTGATGGCTTCGACCTCGTGCAGCTGGCCCGCGTACGCCTCGACGGCGGCGCGTGGATCCCGGCCACGACGTGGGATGCGCCAAAGGGCGGTCACCACCGCTCAGGCACGGTGAGCTTCGGCTCGCTCGATCCACAGGCCTTCGCCTCGGCGCGGGCGATCGAGCTCGAGGTACGCGACGTGGCCGTGCCGTCCCACCTTCTGCGCTGGGAGCGCGCGCGATGACCCGTCGCGTCGCGCTCTCCGTCGGCCTGGGGCTCGTGGGCGCGCTCGCGCTCGTAGGCCTCTATCTTGGGATCGTCACCTGGGCGCAGGGCGCCGACCATGCGCTCGAGCTCCTCTGGTCCGATCGTTTATTCGTCGGTCTCATCAGCGCGGGCTTCGGCACGCAGGTCGGGCTCTTCACGGACCTGCAGCTCTTGCAACGGGCGATGGCGCGTGAGTCCGTCGCACTCGCAGGTGCCGGCACGGCGACCTCGAGCATCTCGATGGTCGCCTGCTGTGCGCACCACCTCGTTGACGTGCTCCCGATCGTCGGTCTCTCGGGGCTCGCGGTGTTCTTGGTGGAGTTCCGCACGCCACTGATGTTGCTGGGGATCGCGACGAACCTCGCGGGCATCGCGGTACTGCTGCGCCAGCTCATGCGGATCCGCGGCGGATACCGCCTGGTCTCCGGCGGTGGCGCGGCGGCGGCATAGGAAGACGAGCGGATCCGGCATGACCATCCGGCCAGAGCACGCTCGGTCAGAAGAAGCTTCCAGCCCCTTCCAACTCCACCGCCTTGGGGTGGTCATGGAGCCCGAGCCAGGGAATCCCCATGAGGCCGAGGGCGTGCTGAACCCGGCGGTCGTGCGAGGGCGAGACGGTCAGCTCTACCTGCTGCCGCGGCTCGTCGGGCGCGGCAATCGCTCACGGATCGGCATTGCCCGGGTCCGGTTCGGCGCGTCTGGCGATCCAACCGGCGTCGAGCGACTCGGCATCGCGCTCGAGCCCGCGGCTCACTACGAGCGCAACGGCTGCGAGGACCCGCGGGTCACGTTCTTCGCGCCGCTTGACCTGTACGTGATGGCCTACACCGCCTTGTCCGATCGCGGTCCGCGTGTGGCCCTTGCCGTTTCGGCCGATCTCCTCCGCTGGGAGCGTCTCGGTCTCGTTCGCTTCACACCGCAGGACAACGTCGACTTCGGAGACGTGGCGAACAAGGACGCCCTTCCATTCCCCGTCCGCGTGCCCAGCCCGAGCGGCCGCCCGGCGCTCGCGCTGATCCACCGACCGCTCTTTCCTGGGACCGAGCCCGCGGCGATCGTCGGCCAGCCGGCGCCACGGCAGGTCGATCTTCCACACGAAAGCCTCTGGATCTCGTTCTGCGACCTCGCCGCCACGATCGATGGGCTGGCGTATCTGACCCATTTCCAGGAGCACTACCGGCTTGCGTCACCCGTCGCTCCTTGGGAGCGGGTCAAGGTCGGCGGCGGAGCGCCGCCGCTGCTTCTCGAAGGCGGCTGGCTCGTGATCTATCACGGGGTGAGCGGCGAAGTGGGGGAGAGGGGTCGACCGCGAACGTTGCGATACTCCGCCGGGGCACTCATCCTCGACCGCCACGACCCGAGCCTGATCCGTTACCGCTCGCCGGAGCCGATCCTGTCGCCGCAGACACCGGCGGAGATCTCCGGTGTCGCCAACAACGTCGTCTTTCCGACGGGGGTGGACCAGCGACTCGATCTCGGCCAGCCCGACCGGATCGACGTGTACTACGGCATGGCCGACAGCAGCATCGGCGTCGCACGACTCGATGTGCCTGGCACGCTCCCGCCGGGCGCTGTCGCCGACCCCCACGACGGACGAGTCTGACCGGGCTTGAGGATCGCGAGCCTGCGCCGCCGCGTTAACGTGGGCTCAAGGCCATCTTGGAACGATCGAGCCTCGGTATGAAGCGCGGCGTCTGGGCGGCATAGGTGTCCCACTCCGGCCGATACGCGGCGCGGACCTCGCGCTCCTCGGCGATCGCGAGTCGCCGGTAGGCGAAGATCAGGACGGGGAACATCAGCACGGTCAGGATCGTCGGCCACTGGGCCAGGAATCCGATCATGATCAGGAGGAATCCGGCGTACTGCGGATGCCGGATCCGCGCGTAGGGTCCGGTAACGGCGAGATGGCCGTCTCGCTGCGCTCGCCAGAGCACGCGCCAGGCCGCCGAGATGAGCCAGAAGCCGCCGCCGATCAGCCCGTAGCTCGCGATGTGGAAAGGGCTCACGTGCGGGTCGGCCGTCCACCCGATGAGATCGTTCCACAGGTGGCCGCTGTTGTGCGTCAGCGTGAGCCCGGGGAAGCGGCTGCCGAGCCAGCCCGAGAGCAGGTAGACGGTGATCGGGAACCCGTACATCTCGGTGAAGAGCGCCACGACGAACGCCGAGAAGGCGCCCATCGCCCGCCAGTCCCGCGCGGACTGCGGCTTGAAGAAGCTGAGCGCGAAGATGATGAAGATCGCCGAGTTGATCGCCACCACGACCCAGAGGCCGTAGCCGTAGTCAT
>JAYVCA010000061.1:0-4195 GCA_043750135.1 Chloroflexota bacterium
TCACGATGAAGAACAAGTCGCTCATGCTCTTTGCTCAGATCGAGGACCTCACCGGTGCCTGCGAGGTCACCGTCTTTCCGCGGACCTACGAGGCGACGGCGGCGGTCTGGAACACCGACGAGATCCTGCTGCTCCTTGCGCGCGTCGAGCAGCGAGATGACGGGGTGAAGCTCCTCGCCGAGCATGCACTTCCCTTCAGTGAGGAGGCGGTCGCTGAGATCGGGCGGATCACCCAGGAGCGACGCGCCGCACTGGCGAAGAAGCGTCAGTTCGTCGAGCGGAATGCCGCCGCGGCCACCGGCGACGAGCGCAATGGGAACGGCGCGACGCACACCGGCGACGTTGTCATCCGGTTCCGCGAGGCGCTCGACTACGACCGGTCGGTCGCGCTGTTCCAGCGGATCCAGCAGGTCCTGGTCCGCTACGCCGGGACGGCTCCGGTCTACCTCGAGCTGCCTCGCGCCGGGAGCGGCGTTCGCCGCGTCGCGACGACGTTCCGCGCGCGCCCGGCCGACGAGCTCGCCCGCGAGATCGACCGCGAGGTCGGTCCCGGAGTTGTGGACGTCCTGCTCCCCGAGGTCCCGGCCTGATCGACACCGTCGTGTTCGACGTGGATGGCGTCCTCGTCGACACGGCGGCGTCCTACAACGAAGCGGTCGTGCGGACGGTGCGTTGGCTCATATCCGACGCGCCG
The DNA here is from genome assembly GCA_043750135.1 of Chloroflexota bacterium. Classification (GTDB taxonomy): domain Bacteria; phylum Chloroflexota; class Limnocylindria; order P2-11E; family P2-11E; genus UBA4735. The sequence continues at coordinate 695 of JAYVCA010000061.1, forward strand.
GTCGATCACGGCACCGTGGCCCTCTGGAAGCGAAGCGGTGATTGGAACAACGACTGGGACCTGGCCTACGGCCTGTATTGCTGGCTGCGCGGCCCCGCCCCCGAGTCGACCTCCGTCGCGGCACGGCGACCACTCGCCGAGCTTGTCGACCTGGCCGGACCGCGGGCCGACCGCAGCTACGCGTTCGTCCAAGGCGTGTTCGAGGAGCATTACAACGGTTCCGCCCGGGCGGTCGAGCGCTACGGCGTCACACCGCTGGTGGGCAATGTGCAGCCTCTTGCGGAGCGCGAGCGGATCGTGCTCGAGCCCGCGCACATCGCGGACCTCCGTCACGCCGGCATCAGGAAATTCGGCGTGGTCACCGGGCGGGTGCGCGCGGACTGGGAGCAGGTCGCCGCGCGGCTGCCACTTCCGGCGGACACCGTGGTCGCCACGGATGAGGATGGCCGCAAGCCGGACCCCGCGGGGCTCGCTCTGGTCCTGACCCGCCTCGCCTCGGACGGCTTTGTCCTCATCGGCGACACCCTCAATGACCTCCGGACGGTGCAGGCGTATGCCCGCGGACGCGGCGTCCCCGGCCAGGCGGTCATTCTGTGTGCGTCTGACGACGAAGCGGCCTATCGCGCCGCCGGGGGCACGGCGTTCGTCCGGTCGCTTGGCGACCTGGCTGCCACGGTCCGATCCCTCGGCGCGATCCCGCCGCGATACTAGGTCAGTGCCCGACCGCATACTCGAGCTGCATCAAGTGACCGCGACGATGCTGCGCAACATCGAGCTCGCGTCACTCGGGCCGGAGATCGTGCGGGCCGCATGCATGCTCGAGACCGCCGATGGAGCGGCGCTGATGCTCGTGGAGGAAGCATCGGACGCGCTGAAGATCGTCGCCTATGACGGGCTCTCAGATGCCTATGCGACATCGCAGCGGATCCCGATGGAGCGTGCCCGGGCAATGTACCGCGGCGTCGATGTGCACCTGGACATCGATCTGCGGGCCACTCCGCTGGGGGATGCCCGACTCATCGCCCAAGAGGGTCTCGAGCGGGCGATCGTGGTCCCGCTGGCGCGGGATGACGAGCTGATCGGCGGCCTGATCATCTACACCAAAGATCGGGCTCGCGTGTTCGACGCGGTCGACATCGAGCTGCTGCACATCCTCGCGGCGCACGCCTCCATCGCCGTCACGAACGCGCGGCTCTACACGGCCGAGCGGTCGGCGCGGCAGCTGCGTGAGGCGATGTTCGAAGCATTGAGCGATGGCGTGGTGATCGGCTGGCCGGACGGTTCATTCGAGGCGAATCGGGCGGCGCTGGAGATGTTCGGCGACACCGGCGCGCGGACCCTCGTCGAGCTCCGTGACCGGCTCGACCTGCGGGACGAGGACGCCGAGGGATCGGTGGGCGCGAGCGGCGCACCGATCGATCGCGCGCTCAACGGTGAGCGTGCCGAGGGGCGCTTCATTTTCCGGAACGCGACCACCGGGATCGACCGCGTCGTCCAGGCGGTGGCTGCGCCGCTCGTGACGGACGGCCGGATCACCGCCGGCGTCCTGGTCCTCAACGACCTCACCGCCCAGCGGGAGTCCGAGCGGCAGAAGGATCAGTTCCTGTCCATCGTGTCGCACGAGCTCAAGACACCGCTCACGCCCCTCAAGGCGCTGGCGCAGCTCCTCCGCTCGCGTCTCCGCCGGCATCGCACCGAGGGTCGGCCGCTCGACCTCGACTCGTTCGAGAAGAATCTTCTCACCATCGAGCGACAGGTCGACCGGATGAACGGGTTGGTGAACGATCTCCTCGAAGTGTCGCGTGCGGGCCAAGGCCGCTTCCAGCTCCAGCGAACGGACATGGACCTCATGGCCACGCTGCGAGATGTCGTCCAGCGGTACGTCGATCAGACCGAGGAGGACGGGAGATACCGGTTCACCGTGGCCGGTCCGGACGCGCTGTCGGTCCAGGCCGATCAGGCGCGCCTCGAGCAGGTCCTGATGAATCTGGTCGGCAATGCGGTGAAGTACTCGCCGACCGGCGGCGAGGTCTCGGTCGCGGTCACGCGTGACGCCGCCGCGGCGGCGATCACGGTGCGCGATCAGGGGATCGGGATCCCGGCCGAGGACCTGCCGACGCTCGCGCGCCCGTTCGCGCGCGGCTCGTCGCGCGCGCGGACGTTCGCCGGAATGGGGATCGGGCTCTATCTGTCGAAGCTCGTGGCCGAGGGGCACGGCGGCTCGTTGCAGGTCCAGAGCGGCGGAGTCGATCAGGGAACGACGGTGACGGTCACGATCCCGATCGAGGCCTCAGCGGAGTAGCTCAGGAGGTGCCCCGTGCCCCCAGGGCGCGGTACCGGAGGGCGACCTGGCCCTCAGGGGGGTGCGCCCGCGCCCGCAGGCGCGGTACCGGAGGAGGGATTCGAACCCTCACGGGCCTTTCGGCCCAATTGATTTTGAGTCAATCGAGTCTCGCCAATTTCTCCACTCCGGCGTAAAGCGCGGGCTCGAGGCGCGGGTCTCGGGGTGCGCACCGGGAAGTGTAGGAGCGCGGTGATCCCGCTCAGGTCCGCGACCGCGCGAGGCGGATGAGCGACATCGTGTCGAGCGCGTCCTTTACCACCGCCGCGTTGCCGATGATCACCGCGGGCTCGTCCCAGGCGGCGTCCTTGCCGGTCGACAGGGACCGCACCACGGCCCCGGCCTCGCGGGCGATGAGCCCTGCTGCGGCGATGTCCCATGGCGCAAGCGACTCGTGGACGAAGAGGTCGAGCTTCCCGCAGGCGACGTACGCGATCTCGAGCGCCGCGGAACCGATGACCCGAAGGCGCACGACGGTCGCGTTCAGCGCCACGAAGCGCGAGTCCTTCTTCGCCGCCGCCTTGAACGAGAGGTTCGTGACCGCGAACGCCTCGGTCGCCTTGCGCACCGTGGATACGCCGACCCGGACGCCGTTCAGCGTCGTGCCCCCACCGTGCGACGCGACGAACGTCTCCCCGGTCCGCGGCGCATGGATCGCCGCGGCGCGGACTCGGCCACCTTCGACGTAGCCGATGGCGACGCAGTAGAACGGGAGCGCGCGGCTGAAGTTGAGCGTGCCGTCGATCGGATCGACCACCCAGAGCCGTTCGGACGACCGGAGATCATCCTGCGCGCTCTCCTCGGCGAGGATCGGGATCGCGGGGTCATGGTCGCGAAGCCGCTTCTTGATCGCCGCCTCGGCCGCATGGTCGGCCGCGGTGGCGAAGTTCGCCCGGCCCTTCTTGAGGGTGACGATCTCCACGTCATCGGCGCGGATCGATGTGCCGACCGCGACCGCCGTCTTCGCGGCTAGGGCGGCGAGGGTCGCGTACCGGCGCGCCTCCGCCCGGCTAGGCGGCGGGTTCGGCATCAGCCGGACAGAGCTCCCGGACCCGGTCGAGCAGCTCGTTGAGGTCGAATGGCTTTGGGATGATATCGGCGATCTTCCGGTCGGCGAATTCCTTCTCGAACTGGCGCGCGGCCGCGCTGACGAAGAGCAC
>JAYVCA010000062.1:0-5555 GCA_043750135.1 Chloroflexota bacterium
ATCTGACGTGGAACGCGTCTTCGCCCGCTGGGAGCTCCACGGCGTGCGCATCGGCGAAGTCATCGCGGACGAGCGCATGGATCTTCTTTCAAATGGTGACGTTGTGGCGTCGTTGCCTCCCAAAGCGCTCGCCGACGACGCCCCCGAGTACGACATCACCGCATGGGCAGCCGAGCCGCCGCAAAATGCGCCACGCGCCGCCGCCGAAATGGAAGGTCCAGCAAGCGTGCAAAGTCTGCGGCCCGAAGGGCCGCAGACAACCGCTCCGCAGAAGATAGGTCTTGAGCTTCTCGAGTTGCTCGCCTCGCCGGCGATCGCCTCGCGGGCCGCGCTCTACCGGACTTACGACCAGATGGTCGGGACCGACACGGTCGTCGGTCCCGGCGGCGATGCCGCGATCCTGCGGATCAAGGGCCGCCGCGACGGCATTGCCGCCGCGGTCGATGCCGCGCCGCGCATCGCCGCGATCGACCCGTACGTCGGCGCCGCGTCGGCGGTGGCTGAGGCGACGCGCAACCTGGTCTGCATGGGCGCCGAGCCGCAGGCGCTCACCGATTGCCTGAACCTGGGCAACCCCGAGCGCCCGGCGGGCGCATGGCAGCTCGTCCGTACGATCGAGGGGATCCGCGCCGCGTGCGAAGCGCTCGATGTACCGGTCGTTTCGGGGAACGTCTCCCTGTACAACGCGACGCTGGGCCGGGACATCTGGCCCACGGCGACGATCGGCGCGGTCGGGCACCTGCCGGACGTCGCGGCGTACCTGCCGGTCACCACCGGTCGCCCCGGAGATCTCGTGCTGCTCGCCGGCAGCGCCGACGTGGCCATCGGCGCGTCGGCCTATGGCGCGGCGCGCGGTCTTCACCAGGGCCCGGTCCACATCGACCTGGCGCTCGAAGCGCGACTCCAGCGGTTCGTGCTCGCGGCACATCGGGCCGGCGCGCTCCGCGCGGCGCACGACCGGAGCGATGGCGGGCTCGCCGTCACGCTCGCCGAGCTGGTACTCCGCGACGGGATCGGGATGCGGGTGACCCTGCCGGCGGTCCGCGGTATCGACAAGCGGGTGATGCTCTTTGGCGAAGGCCCTTCAGGCATCGTGCTGGTCGTCGCCCCGGATCGCGAGGCCGAGGTCCGCGCGCTCGCGAAGACCCACGACGTGCCGCTCTGGACCCTCGGCGCGATCGGCGGCGATCTCCTGGAGGTCGCACCGGTGCTTGGGCTCCCCGTCGCGGCGCTCGCGCGCGCGCATGGTGATGGCCTCGCCGCCGCGCTCGGACGGGCGGTCTAGCTCGGTATGTGCGGGGTCTGTGGCATCTGGTCTCCGGCGGGTGCGGATCCGACGGAGGCGGCGCGGCTCATGTTCTTCGCGCTCTACGCGCTCCAGCACCGCGGGCAGGAATCGGCCGGCATCGCGGCGACGAATGGCCAGGACCTGCGGGTCCTGCGGCGGATGGGCCTGGTGGGACAGGTCTTCAGCGAGCCGGACCTCGGCACGCTCGGCGGACGCGCGGCGATCGGCCACACCCGCTATTCGACGACCGGCTCGTCACGTCTGGAGAATGCGCAGCCGATGGTCGTCGCCGACCGCGCGCTGGGCGAGATGGCGCTCGGCCACAACGGGAATTGCATCAACGCCCACCAGATGCGCGAGACGCTGGCGGCGGGCGGCGCGTCGTTCGTCACCTCGAGCGATACCGAGGTCGTCGCGCAGGCCATTGCCCGGGCCGAGGGAGCGAGCTGGGACGAACGGATCCTCGCCGCGCTCCCAAAGCTCGCCGGCGCCTGGTCGCTCACCATCCTGACTCCGACCGCGCTCTATGCCATCCGCGATCCACTCGGCGTCCGGCCGCTCTGTATCGGCCGCCGCGGCGACGCCTGGATCGTCGCGAGCGAAAGCTCGGCGCTGGACACGATCAGCGCCGAGTTCGTGCGTGACGTCGCGCCGGGCGAGGTCCTGCGCATCGACGACCGCGGTGCGGCGACCATCGGCGATCTCGCCGCCGATCGGCGCGGCCTTTGCATCTTCGAGCATGTGTACCTCGCGTCCGCGTCGAGCCGCATCGGCGGCTCATCGGTGTACGCCACACGGGAGCGGATGGGGGAGATCCTCGCCGACGAGCAGCCCGCCGATGCCGATGTGGTCATCCCGGTCCCCGACAGCGCGATCCCGGCCGCGGTCGGCTATGCGCGCCGGATCGGGCTGCCGTTCCGCGAAGGCCTGATCAAGAACCGCTACATCGGCCGGACCTTCATCCAGCCCACCGCGGAGCTGCGAAAGAACAGCATCGCGCTCAAGTACAACGCGCTGCGCGACGTGCTCGCGGATAAGCGCGTGGTCGTCATCGATGACTCCATCGTTCGCGGATCGACGAGCGGCCCCATCGTCGCGCTCCTTCGCAAGAACGGCGCGAAGGAGGTCCATCTGCGCGTGTGCTCGCCGCCGATCCAACACCAATGCTTCTTCGGCGTCGACATGGCCCGGCGCGAGGACCTCATCGCCTCACAGCTCGACGTCGAAGGCACTCGCCGTCACGTCGGCGCGGACTCGCTCGGCTATCTCTCGCTCGAAGGGATGGTCCGAGCGACTGGCGGCAGCTCCGGCGAATTCTGCACCGCGTGCTTCACCGGTGACTATCTCGTTCCGGTCCAGCTCGAGCTCAGCAAGGACGTCCTCGAGGCGATCCGCTCGTGACCTCCTATAAGGAGTCGGGCGTCGACGTTTCACGCGCCCAGGACGCGCTCGCCCGGATCAAGGATCGCGTGCGTGCGACCAAGCGCCCCGAGGTCATTGGCGACATTGGCGCGTTCGGGGGCCTCTTCCGTTTCGGCGGGTTCCGCGACGCGGTCCTCGTCGCAACGACCGACGGGGTCGGCACCAAGCTCGAGCTCGCGCGGCTCCTGGACCGACACGAGGGCATCGGCGCCGACCTGGTGCATCACTGCGTGAACGACGCGCTCGCAATGGGTGCGGAGCCGCTGTTCTTCCTCGACTACTTTTCCACCAGCCGCATCGATCCTGAGGTCTTCGCGCGGGTCGTCGGCGCGATGGCCGACGCCTGCCGGGCGCAGGGCGTCGCGCTCCTGGGCGGCGAGACCGCCGAGATGCCGGGGATGTACGCCGACGGCGCCTATGACCTCGCCGGATTCCTGGTCGGGGCCGTCGAGCGCGACGCGATCCTTGACTCGGCGTCGGTCGTCGCCGGTGACGTCCTCATCGGGTTCCCGTCGAGCGGTCTGCACACGAATGGGTACTCGCTGGCTCGCGCGATCTGCGAGCGTGCCGCGACGGGCGCGGGGATCGATCTTGTGGATCTGTTGAATACGGCGCGGCCAGAGCTGCGCGGCGGATCGCTTGCGGACGCGCTCCTGGCGGTGCACCGCTGCTATCTCGACGAGGTCCGTGCGCTGCGTAACGTCGCGACGGTCCGCTCGATCGCCCATCTCACCGGCGGCGGCTGGGAAGGGAACCTGCCGCGCGCGCTTCCGGAGGGGCTCGGCGCGGCGACCGCGCGGGACGCCTGGACCGTGCCGCCGCTCTTCCGCTGGCTCGCGCAGGCCGGTTCGGTCGGCGACGCCGAGTCCTACGACACCTGGAACATGGGCATCGGCCTCATCGCGGTGGTCGCCGCCGCGGACGAGCGGGCCGCGCTGCGAGCGCTCCCCGACGCGATCCGGCTTGGGACGGTCGAGCCCGCGCCTGCCGGCGGGCCTCGCGTCCGCTGGATCTGAGCGACGACATGGGTCTGCGCGTCGGCGTCCTGGTCTCCGGACAGGGCACGAACCTCCAGGCGCTCATCGACGCCTGCGCGGCGGGACGGCTCGACGCACAGATCGTCTACGTCGCCGCGAGCCGCAAGCAGGTTCCCGCCCTCGAGCGGGCGGCGGCCGCGGGGATCCCGGCCGCGGCGTTCCCTCCGGCCGCGAACGGCGGGCGCGAGGCCGCGCAGCTGCTCATGGCCGCCCGCCTCCGGGCCCAGGACGTCGAGCTTGTCGTTCTCGCCGGCTTCGATCGGATCCTCTGCGACGCGTTCTTCGCGCGCTTGGGGGACGTGCCGGTGATCAACATCCATCCCGCGCTCCTCCCGGCGTTCGGCGGGATGCACGGGATCGCGGTCCACCAGGCGGTCCTTGCCGCGGGCGTCCCGGAGACCGGCTGCACCGTGCACCGCGCCCACGCCGGACAGCTGGATGCCGGGGAGATCTTGGTCCAGCGCCGGGTGCCGGTCCGGCCGGACGACGATGCGCAGACGCTCGCCACCCGGGTCCTCGTCCAGGAGCACCTTGCGATCGTCGACGCGGTCGCGCAGCTCGCCGGTGGGCCGCGGTGACCCGGTGACCCCAGTGATCCCGGTGCCGTCGCCGTCCCTCGGCGGCACGACGCGGTTCATCCGTTATGCCTTCATGCCCAACCGCCTCCAATACTGCGGCGGCGACGACAACCGCACGATCCTCGAGTACGCCGTCGCCGATGTCCGCGAGCCACCGCTCGTCGGGATGCTCAAGAAGTTCACCGGGGCGCTCCCGTACCTCTCGCTCATCGCGCGCGGGAACGGCATCCCCGATCCCTTCGACGAGCGCGTCGTCGAGGCCTACTGGCTTGGGAACGAGCTGCTCGAGAAGGTCGAGGCCCGGGCGCTCTATGACGACCTGCGGGCCCGCTACGGCACGCAGCTGTCGCCCAAGATCATGGAGCGCGTTGCGGCGAAGGCGCCCGCGGGCGCGCGGCCGCATCACAGCTTTCACGTGCTCGATGTCTGGCGTCAGGCGGAGCGCGGGACAGCGGACGTGCTCGCGATGCTGGATTCCTGCCGCATCAGCTGGGGCACCGTGACCGCGGTCGATGGCGGCGAGCTGGTCGTTCAGCGTCCGCCGGTCGTGCTGCGTGACGGCGTGCTCGAGCTGGACCCGCCGCGATCCGAGCGGGTGACCCGGATGCTCGAAGGTCGCGGCTTCGTGGCCGACGCCAAGATCGGCGACATCGTCTCGCTGCATTGGAGCTGGGCCTGCGAGGTCCTGACCCCGGCGCAACAGCAGACCCTCGAGCGCTACACCCGCCTGCACCTGCGTCTTGCCAGTCAGACCATCTAGCGGCGGTCGCAGGATGACCCTCCTCGTCGGGCGCCGGACGTTCCTCGCTGGACTCGGCGCGGCTGTCGTTTCCTGCGCCGTACCGGAGTCCGCCGCGCCGACGAGCCCGGCCGCGCGGCGCGGCCGGGTCACATTGTCCTGGCCGACCGACACCGGGTACCCGAGCCCGTTCGCCTTCAGCGCGGTCGGGCCCGGCGGCGTGGTGAAGCTGATGCTCGCGTACGACACGCTCACCTGGAAGGACGAGCGCGGCATCATCCCGTGGCTCGCCGAGCGCTGGACCATCGCCGACGACGGCCGTTCGTACACGTTCGCGATCCGCGAAGGGGTGCGGTTCCACGATGGGCATCCGCTCACCGCGGAGGACGTGGCGTTCAGCTTCGCCTACTTCGCGCGCTTCCCGTTCAAGTGGACGCCGACAACGGTCGTGCAGCGGGCCGAGGCCCTTGATGCGCGTACCGTGCGGATCA
>JAYVCA010000063.1:0-10224 GCA_043750135.1 Chloroflexota bacterium
CCGGGATCTGGTCAAGGTCTACCCGAACGGGACCCGCGCCCTCCACGGCGTGACGCTGGACATCGCCAAGGGTGAGTTCGTCGTGCTCCTCGGCCTTTCCGGCTCGGGGAAGTCGACCCTCCTGCGATGCTTGAACCGGCTCGTTGAGCCCACCAGCGGCACCGTCATCTTCGACGGTGCCGATGTGACCGCGGCGCGCGGTCCAGAGCTGCGGCGGCTGCGGCGGCGGATGGGCATGATCTTCCAGCAGTTCAACCTCGTGCGGCGGACGTCGGTGTTCGGGAATGTCCTCGCGGGTCGGCTCGGCTACCGCTCCAGCTGGCGAACGATCACCGGGCGCCCGACCGCCGATGACGCCCGGCGGGTCTTCGAGAATCTGCAGCGGGTCGGCATCTTGGAAAAGGCCTTCGGTCGCGCCGATGCCCTCTCCGGCGGGCAGCAGCAGCGCGTCGGCATCGCCCGCGCCCTGATGCAGGAGCCTGACCTCATGCTCGCGGACGAGCCGGTCGCCAGCCTGGACCCGGCGACCAGCCACTCGGTGATGAAGTACCTCGAGGAGATCAACAAGAAGGACGGGATCACCGTCATCTGCTCGCTCCATTTCCTCTCGCTCGCGCGGCGCTACGGGACCCGGGTCGTCGCGCTCCGCGGCGGGAAGATCGCCTTCGATGGACTGCCGGCGGAGATCGACGAGCGGCGGTTCAAGGAGATCTACGGCGAGGACGCCGTCGAGGTCGAGATCGGACCTGGCGGTGCCGAGCCGCACGGCCTCGGTGCGACCGACGCCGAGCAGCTCGCCCGGGCGTCCGATCCGGACACCGGCCGCGTGTTCGGATCGCCCTGATGGCCGACTACTTCATCTCGCGCGGGCTCCCGGTGCCCCGCGAGCTCAGCCGCAACCCGCTCCACCACTGGAAGCGCTGGCTCGGCATCGTCACCACCTTCGCGGTGCTCTGGGTCGGCGTTCAGCTGTCGGAGATCGACATCAGTCGCGCGAATCCGGGCTACTTCCTCAACGTGCTCTCGCAGCTCGCGCAGCCCGACTGGAGCATCCTCGGGCCGCAGAATGAATTCGAGACCTGGAAGGACGGCGCGCTCGGGCTGATGGTCACGACGATCTTCCTGGGGATCGTCGCGACGGCGATCGCCGTGGTCATCGCGTTGCCGCTCTCGTTCCTGGGCGCGCGGAACATCATGGCCGGCCACCCGATCACCGCCGCGGTCTATACCGCGGTGCGGCTCCTATTCACCATCCTTCGCTCGATCGACGTGCTCATCATCGTCATCCTCGCACTGACTCTCTTCGGCCTGGGGAGCGCCTCGGGCGTCTTCGCCATCGCGCTCCACACCATCGGGGTCATCGGCAAGCTGTACTCCGAGGCGATCGAGGGGATCGATGCTGGGCCGATCGAGGCGATCACCGCGACCGGCGCGAACCGGTTCCAGGTCATCTGGTCGGCCGTCGTTCCTCAGATCGTGAACCCGTTCATCTCGTTCACGATCTACCGGTTGGACACCAGCGTCCGTCTCGCGCCGGTCATCGGACTGGTCGGCGGTGGCGGTATCGGGGTCATGCTCTTCCAGACCATCCAGCTGACCCAATACCACCGCGCCGGCGTGATCATCCTTCTGATCGTCGTGACCGTCGCCGTGATGGACTTCGTGTCCGCGCAGGTACGCCGCCGACTCATCTAGTGTCCCGCGCCGGGACGCCCGTCCGGCTATCGGCCCCAGGCTGGCCGGCTCGCGCCATCGATGCCCTCACCGCGGGTGATCTTGAACGACTGGCCGGCGACTCCTCCCGACAGCGCGCCGCTCAGATCCTTCACCCACAGGTCGATGGTGAAGCCGTCCGCGTGGAGATAGGCGATCTGCCTGCCATCGGGCGAGAAGATCCCGTTCCAGCTGGTGCCATCGGACGTGAGCGCGATGTCCTTCGCGGATGAGATCTCGACCGCATGGACATCGTTCCTCCGTCCGTCGTCGTGGCGGAGGGTATAGACGAGCCACTTGCCGTCCGGCGAATACGACGCGCGGTACGGCTCGCCCTCGGGGATCCCTTTGATCAGCACCCCTGGTCGGTTGTCGACCGGCTTTAGAAGGAGCTGGGGCTCACCACGGTCATACGAGGTCACCACGAGCGTCGTCCCATCGGGGGACCAAGACGGATCCGCCCAGTCCCCTCCGTTGGAGAGCACGTTCGGCTTCTTCGTCGCCAGATCGAAGACGACCAGATCCGCGCTCCCGTCGTCGTCGCCTTCGATCACCGCCATCCGCTTGCCGTCCGGCGAGATCGACGGCGCAAGCAGCCACCTCACGTCGTGGAACCGATTCGGCGCCGGCGCGACGAGGCCCTTCAACAGGATCTCCTCGGCACCGCCGCCCGCGGGCTTTCGGACGATGTTGCTGAAGCCCAGCTGCGCGTTGACCACCGCTCCGTCGGTCCGGCGCAGGCCATCGATCTGCTCGACACGCGCGAAGTACAGGGTCGCGCCATCGGCCGAGAGCGCCGGCTGCACCGAGCGGCCCTCGGTGGTGCGATCGGTGTACTGGCCGTTCCGCAGGACGAAGACGTCGCCGCGGAGGATGAACGCGATGGCGCCACTCACCATCGGGGCCGGGACCGCGCTCACCGGTCGCGCCGGCCGCGGGGTCGCCGCGGCGCCTGGCGCGACGAACGGCGCGACCCGGCCGCCGAGCACGGTGTAACTGGCCAACAGGGCGACGGCGATCGCGCCGAAGATCAGCTCGCGGAGACGCATGCCTGCTCCACCGCGCGCCCGACCCGCTCGATCTCCTCCGCGACCCGGTCTCCGTTCCGCAGCTCGAGGAACCCGCCCTCCGGTGGCTCGAAGGCCCGATCCTTCATCCGCTGGTAGACCCGGAGGTCGGCGTCGGAATGGTCATCTGCGGCCCGCGCCGCGCGGCGACCGGCGAGCCGCTCGAGGATCGCGGATTCCTCGGCGACGACCCGGACGAAGATGACCGGCACCGTGTGCCGCCGGGCCGCCGCGATGGCCGACGCGCGGTTCCGCGCCACGAGATTCGTCGCGTCGACGATGACCCGATGGCCCTCCCCGAGAAGCTCATCCACGAGGACTTCGACACACCGGAAGATGGTCGCGTTCTCCTCCTCGGCATACGACGCCGCGATGAACAGCCGGCTCCGCAGCTGGTCGCTCGCGACGTGCACCGCACCAAGGCGCGCGGCGAGGGCCCGGGCGCAATGCGACTTCCCCACTCCCGGGACACCCATCAGCACCACGACGGCCGGCGTGCCGTGCGGGACATCCGGCGCGCCGATCTCCTGCCGGAGGAGCGCGACCAGTTCATCGACGCGCTCGGCGTAGGCACGAGTCTGGCCGCGGACCGCGCCGGGCGACGGCCGCAGCCGGAGCCGGCTCATCCGCTGAAGCCTCGGGCCCTCAGCGCTTCGCGCGCCGCGGCGGCCTCGTCCCAGGGCTGCTTCTCCTCGCCGACGATGATCGATCCCTCGTGGCCCTTTCCCGCAAGGACCACCGTGTCCCCGGCTTCCGCGGACCCGATCGCAGCGGCGATGGCCATGCGCCGGTCGTCGATGACCTGATAGTCGCGATCGCGTCGCTTCCCCGCCGCCTGCGCGCCGGCCTCGATCTCGGCCAGGATCCGTTCGGGGTCTTCCAGGCGCGGATCCTCCTGGGTGATGACGAACCGGTCGGCGTGCTTCGCCGCGACCTCCGCGAGCCGCGGCCGCTTGGTTCGGTCGCGCTCACCGGCGCTCCCAAACACGGCGATCAGCCGACCCGGCGTGAGCGGACGGAGCAGACCAAGCACCTTGTCGAGGGATTCGGGGGTGTGCGCGTAGTCCACGACGACGGTGAACGGCTGGCCGCACTCCACGCGCTCCATCCGGCCCCGCACCGGTTTCGCGCGGGCCAGCGCATCGCGGGCCTGCGCCAGCGTCGAGCCCGCGGCGAGGCCGACCGCAATGGCCGCCAGCGCGTTGTGGACGTTGAATCGCCCCACGAGCGGCAGCTGGAGCTCGACCGACTCGTCGAACGCGGTGACCCGTACCCGCGATCCCGCCGCGTCCGCCTGCTCGATCGCACCCTGGACGTCCGCGAGGGCGTCGATCGCGTAGGTGATGACCCGCGCGCCGCTCGCGCGAGCGGCCAGATACTGCCAATGTGGATCGTCGGCGTTCAGCACCGCGCATTTCGGCACGCCCTTGTCGGCGCCCGCGATGAGCTGCTCGAACAGCAGGCCCTTCGCCGCAAGGTACGCCTGGAGGGTGCCATGAAAGTCCAGATGCTCCGGTGAGAGGTTGGTGAACACCGCGATATCAAGGTTCACCGCGCGAAGCTTGCGGAGGGCCAGCGCGTGGGAGGTCGCCTCGAGGACGCCCCAGGTGCCCCCGGCAACGAGCAGCTCGGCGAAGAACTCTTGGACTTCGACCGCCTCCTGAGTGCTCTGGCGGGTCTCGTTGGCCCACACCGACGAGCCAAGCTTGAAGTCCACGGTCGTCGCGAAACCGGTCACGTTACCGGCGGCTTCGAGGACATCAGAGACCAGGTGGACGGTGGTCGTCTTGCCGTCGGTCCCGGTCACCGCGACGAGCCTCAGACGCTCGGTGGGATGGTCGTAAAACTCCGCCGCCAGATCCGCGAGGGCGGCCCGAGCGTCTGGGACGATCGCCACCGGCACGCCTACCGCGGCCGCCTGCTCGGTCACCACCGCGACCGCCCCGCGAGCGACCGCGTCGACCGCGAACGTCGCGCCATCACGGTGAAACCCCGGGATCGCGACGAAGAGCGCGCCCGCCGCCGCGAGCCGCGAGTCGTACACGAGCGCGCGCACGTCGATGGCGCTGCTCCCGTCCGGCACCGTGATCCCGCATTGCGCCAGTAGCGGACCCAGTTTCATGCGCGTTTCATCGCGGTCTCATCGGGTCTTCATTCCGTCCCCCCGCCCTGGCGGCCGGCGAACGCACGAGCGCGGGCGTAGATCGGCTCCGCCGCGCGGAAGGCGGCATAGAGCAACGGCCGCGGCACGCTGTCATAGGCCCCGACGAACTGCCGCACCGCGCCGCCGAAACCCTTCTTGAACAGATACGGGCCATGCATCGTGTCGGTCGCGTCGTTCAGGTCGACGGGGATGCCTCCGAAGTCGTAGCTCCGCGCGCCGCGCGCGCGGGCCTCCATGATGCAGTGCCACTGCAGCCCATACGCCGCGTACACCTTGCGTCCGGCATCGTTCGTCGCGCCGTACATGTAGAGCTCGCGTTCGCCGCAATGCCAGGTCATCGCGCCGGCGACGGCGGCGCCGCCGGCGTCGGCGAGCCAGAGATCGGCCAGACCAGCATCGATCAGCGTGCGCCAGGTCAACCGGTAATAGTCCGCGGTGCGCGTGATGAACCGCGCACGACGTCCGGTGATCGCATAGAGGCCGTAGAACGCGTCGAGATCCGCTGCCGTCGTTCCGCGCCGGATCGTCACGCCGCGCTTGGCACCCTGCTTCGTGCTCCAGCGGGTGTCCTTGTCACATCCGGCCAAAAGCTCGTCGGGCTCGGGTCCGAGGTCGAGGGCCAGCGTCGCGCGCACCGGCTGGATGTCCGGCCCGCGATGGAACCCGGCGGCGGCGAGCGGCGCTGCGGCCACCGCCGGCTCGAGCTCGGGATCGACCTTGACCACCAGCGCGCCGGTCCGGCGGGCGTGATCGGCGAGGCCGCGCAGCGCCGCTTCCAGCTCTTTGGCGCCCGCGCCGATCACCGGGCCGCGCGGCACGTACCCGAAGCGGAAGCCTCCCGGCAGGGTCCGCCAGAGGATGAGTGCGCACGGGAGCGGACCGGCGCCCAGGCGCAGGTATTCGGCCCGCCACCCTTGCTGCTCCTTGATCCGGGCCCAGGCCGTCGATTGCATGACCTGGCCGGTCGCCGACCGTGCCGCGGCGGCGTCCCATTCGGAAGGGGGTTCGGTCATCACGCCGAGGCCGCGAGCCGGCGGCGGCCGGCGAGCCGCCAGATCGGGTAGAGCGCCGCGCGCACCGGCACGTCGACCGCGCCGACCCAGCTGACGACTTCGCCGCCAAAGCCAAGCTTGAACTGCTCGACGCCCGCCAGTGGGTCGTCCTCGGCGACGGTGCGGTCCGCGCTGACCCCGCGCTCGGTGAGCCCCCACATGTCGTAACGGGTCGCCCCCAGCTCGCGCATCCGCACGATCGAGCGCCACTTCAGCAGATAGAACGGCCGCTCCTCGGCGTGCTCGCCAGACCAGCCGCCATACATCTCCCAGGCCCGGTCGCCGCGACGCACCACCAGGAGCGCGCCTACGTCAGCGCCGCCGACCCGCGCCATGGTGAGGTGGACATCGTCGCCGAACGCCGAGCGGATCCCTTCGAAATAAGCGCGATCGTGGAGGGCGAAGCCGTCGCGAGCCGCGACACGCCGGAGGACCGAAAGATAGCGATCGAGGTCGGCCGTGTCCTCGGTCATCACGCCCGCACGCTCGGCTTTACGAATGTACTGCCGGGTCTTCTTCTTCATCGCGCCGAGGAGCTCCTCCGGCGCCGGCCGGAGGTCGAGGAGGAGCGTGCGTCGTGGCTGGACGAAGATCCCCGCGGGACGGATCCGCTGCGCCGCCAGCGCGGCGTGGACCGCCGGCGCGTCCGGCTCCTCCGGGTCGCAGAGCAGGCTCGCGCAGCGGTCCGTCGCAAGAGCGCGAGCGAGCGCGGCGATCGCCTCGGGGAGGTGCTCGGTGTCGACGAGCGGACCGCGCGGCGCGTACGCGATGGACAGGCCGAACGGCAACGTGCGAAGGAGGACCTGTGCGACGCCGACCCGAGGGTGTCCCGAGTCGTGCTCCAGGACGAACCTCCGGGCCTGCCAGCCGCTCGCCGCCTTCACCGCGGCCCAGCCGGCCAGCTGAAGGAGGTGCGCGCGCCCGGTCGCGGCGACCAGCTCATCCCAGCTCTCGACCTCGGCGACGCTCGCCGGGCGTGCCCGCAGGCGCAGCGCTATTCGGCGGCGCCGACCGGCTCGGGCGCCATTGGCGCTTCGGCCGCCGGCAGCTCACGTGCGGTGAAGCTGCATTCGGGATACCGCTCGCAGCCAAAGAAGAACGATCGTCCGCGGCCACGCCGCCGGACGAGCTCGCCCTTCCCGCAATCGGGACAGACCACCCCGGTCTTTACCTGGGTCTTCTTGATGTACTTGCAGTCCGGGTAGCCGGTGCAGCCAATGAACGGGCCGAAGCGGCCACGCTTCTTCGCCAGGGGCTTTCCGCAATCCGGGCACATCTCACCCTCGATGATCTCGGGCCCGTGCTCCTCCTGCCCTTCGAGCGGCGCGGCGTAATCGCAGCCTCCCGGCGCCATCGGCTGGCCCTTCTTCCCCTTCAGGAAGCCGGTGCACGAATAGAAGCGGCCGTATCGGCCGAGCTTGATGACGACCGGTCGCCCACATTTCGGGCAGACCTTATCGGTCGCCTCCTCCGTGACGTCGGACTTGTTGACCGTCAAGGTCTTCTCCTTCACCAGCGCATCGAAGGGGGTGTAGAAGGCGCGCACGATCGGCGCCCACTCGGCCTCGCCGTTGGCGACCTTGTCCAGGTCTTCCTCCATCCGCGCGGTGAACCCGAGATCGACGATGTCGGGGAAATGTTCGGTGAGGAAATCGGTGACGGTGAAGCCAACATCCTCCGGGATGAGCGCACGCCCTTCCTTGCGGACATAGCGTCGATCGGTGAGCGTGGAGATCGTCGGCGCGTAGGTCGATGGCCGGCCGATCCCATGCTCTTCGAGCATCTTCACCAGCGAGGCCTCGGTGAAGCGTGGCGGTGGCTGGGTGAAGTGCTGCGCCGCGTCGAGCCCAAGGAGCTTCAGCTCCTCGCCCTCGGTAACGTCAGGGAGCGGATCGACCTCCTTCTCCGGCTCATCGGAGCTCTCGCTGTACACGCGCAGGAAGCCGTCAAAGAGGATCTTCCGACCGTTCGCGCGGAGCGTGTAGCCGTCCGCCGCGACGTCGAGACGGGTGTTCTCGAAGCGCGCCGCGGCCATCTGCGAGGCGAGCGTGCGCTGCCAGATCATCCCGTACAGGCGCAGCTGGTCCTTATTCAGGTACCGGCGCATCTGGTCCGGGGTCCGCGCGAGGTCGGTCGGCCGGATCGCCTCGTGGGCCTCCTGCGCGCCCTTGCTCTTGGTCTTGAAGTGCCGCGGCTTGTCGAGCGCGTACCGCTCGCCGAATTCACTGGTGATGACATCCTTCGCCTGCTTCAGCGCGCCCTCGGCGACGTGGAGCGAATCGGTACGCATGTAGGTGATGAGACCGACTGCACCGTCGCCGAGCGAGACCCCTTCGTAGAGCTGCTGAGCCAGCACCATCGTCCGCTTCACCGAATAGCCCAGCTTCCGCGACGCCTCCTGCTGCAGGGTCGAGGTGGTGAACGGTGGGGCGGCGTTGCGCCCGGATTCGCGCTTCTCGAGGCTCGCGACCCGATATGCCGCGTCGGCGAGCGCTGCGCGGTGGCGGTCGGCGTCCTCGGCGCTGCCGATCTCGAGCTTTGTCCCCTTGTGCTGGATGAGCTCGGCGTCGAACGACTCGCCGAGATGGTTCGCCAGAAGCGCGTCGATCGACCAGTACTCGACCTTGGTGAACGCGTTGATCGCCCGCTCGCGGTCCACGATGAGCCGCAGCGCGACCGACTGGACCCGACCGGCCGAAAGGCCGTACCGGATCTTCTTCCAGAGGAGCGGCGACATCGTGTAGCCAACGAGTCGGTCGACGACCCGCCGGGCCTGTTGCGCATTCACCAGGTCGCCATCGATCTGGCGCGGATGCTTGAACGATTCGGCGATCGCCGCCGGGGTGATCTCGTGGAACGTCACCCGCCGGAGCTTCGACGCCGGCACGCCCAGGATCTCGGAGACGTGCCAGGCGATCGCCTCGCCTTCGCGGTCGAGGTCGCTGGCCAGCCATATGCGGTCGGCGGACTTCGCGTCCTTGCGGAGCTGGCGGACGTGCTTCTCGGAGTCCGGCGGGACGATGTACTCGGGGGCGAAGGTCTCCAGGTCGATCCCGAGCTTGGACTTCGGCAGGTCGCGGATATGGCCGTACGACGCTTCCACGGTGAAGCCGGGGCCGAGCATCCGGGCGAGCGTGCGGGCCTTCGTCGGGCTTTCCACGACCACCAGATCGCCGCCCGTTCGCGCCGAGGCAGCGTCATCCGGAGCCCCCTGCGGAGCCGCTCCCACGGTCCGACGGGCCCGACGGGTCCGCGTGACCGCCGGCTTGACCGCCGTTTTCGTAGCCGCCCGCGTGCGCTTGCGCGGCGCGGGCGCTTTCGGGGCTGCGGGCGCCGCCGGCGCCTGGTCGTCTGCTATCGCCACGTGCTCTTGCGTCCCTTTCCATGCAAAAGGCGCCCTTTTGGGCGCCCTCTCGCCTACCACGTTACCAGCGGATGCAACTTGTGCGTCCGCGGCGGCCGTCCCAGGGGATTAGAGCAGATGTTCGCTCCGCTCGCGCTGCAACCGATCGACCACCTGTTTGACCGCTTCGGACTGATCCTTGGAGGCCACCAGGAGCACGTCGTCGGTCTCGACGACCACCAGATCGGACAGCCCGATGGTCACCACGGTCTTCCCCGGGGCGTAGACATAGCTGCCGGTCCCCTCGATCTCGATGTGATCGCCGGCCGACCAGCTGCCCGATCCACCGGTCCGCAGCTGCGCGAGCCGGCCCCAGTCGCCGACATCGTGCCACCCGATATCCGCCGGCACCACCGCGACGTTCTTCGCCTTCTCGGCGATCCCGTAGTCGATCGTCGTGCGGTCGGTCTCCTCCCAGACCTCCGCCAGCACCGACTCGTAGCGCGGCGTGCCCACCGCATCGGCCAGGGCGTCGATCGCCGCCGCGGTGCGCGGGAGATACTCGCGGTACGCGGTCAGGATCTCGGTGACGCGCCAGACGAACATCCCGGCATTCCAGAAATGACCGCCCGCGGCGAGCATCCGCTCGGCGGCCTCCCGCTTGGGCTTCTCGATGAATCGCTTCACCCGCCGGACCTCGAGTGTGGCGTCCAGCGGGATGACCTCACCGGCCTCGATGTAGCCGAAGCCGGTATCGGGCCGCTCCGGCGTGATGCCGAGCGTCACCAGATAGCCGGCCTCGGCCGCCGCGGTCGCCGCGATAAGGACCGAACGGAAGGCCTCCGTCTTCGTGATCACGTGGTCCGAGGGGAGCACCGCCACCAC
>JAYVCA010000064.1:0-4731 GCA_043750135.1 Chloroflexota bacterium
CTGCCGAGGAGTGGCTGCGCCCGGACCTGAAGGAGCTCTTCCCGGCCCTCGCCGCAGCCGGCCATCGCGACGTGCTCGTCGTCCCGATCCAGTTCCTCGCCGATCACCTCGAGGTCCTCTACGACCTCGACGTCGCCGCACGGGACGAGGCCACCGCGGCCGGCCTGCGCTACCACCGGATCCGGATGCCGAACACGCAAGGCACGTTCATCGGCGCGCTCGCTGCGGTCGTCCACCGCACGGAGTCGCTCGCGCCCGTGGCCTAGCCCATACGATGCGGGCGATGTTCGACCTCTCGACCCCGTGGTGGGAGATCATCGTCCGGACCGTCGTCGTGTACTGGGTCGTGCTGTTCCTCCTTCGGATCGCCGGCAAGCGCGAGCTCGGGCAGATGACCCCGTTCGACCTGGTGGTCATCCTGGTCATCGCGAACGCGGTGCAGAACGCGATGACCGGCGGTGACAACTCGCTCATCGGCGGCGTCATCGCTGCCGCGACGCTCACCGCGGTGAACATTGCCGTCGAGCGATGGGGCGACCGGATCCCGCTCCTTCGGCGCGCGCTCGCGAGCGAACCGACGCTGCTCCTGCAGGATGGGAAGACGATCGCGGCGAACCTGAAGCGCGAGCACATCGAGATCGAGGAGGTCGAGATGGCCGCGCGCCAGCACGGCATCGCCGATCTCGCCGACGTCGCCGCCGCGGTCCTCGAGGAGGACGGCTCGATCAGCATCATCCCCAAGGAGGGCGGCAAGGTCCATCGGGGCGTGCGCCGGATCCGGCAGTTCAAGCGGTAGCGCCCGCTCCGCTCCTGATCATCGTCGGCGGGGCGCCCGGCGCCGGGAAGACGACGCTCGCGACCGCCGTCGCGAACGAGCTCGGGATCCCGCTCCTCTGCAAGGACGCGATCAAGGAGCGGCTCCTGGACACCCTCGGCGCAGCTGATCGCGCGGCTTCGCAGCGGATCGGCAGCGCAGCGTACGCGGTGCTCTACTCGGTGGCCAGGTCACTGCTCGCCGCCGGCACGGGCTTCGTGCTGGAAAGCAACTTTCGCCGTGGGCTCTCAGATCGCGAACTGGCGCCGGTCGTCGAACGCGCGCGCGCGATCTTTGTTCGCTGCACCGTGCCCGACGCGGAACGCCGGCGCCGATATGCCGAACGGGTCCGACATCCCGGCCATTTCGACGCGGCGCAGCTCGCCGCGTGGGAGGCGGACATCACGATCTTCGACCCGCCGGACATCGTTGGCCTGACGGTCATCGATGCCGACGGCACCACGCCGGTCGCCGCCACCGTTGCCCGCATCGTGCGAGCATTACCGCGATGAGCCGCAAACGATCCGGACGCGACGGGCGAGCGAATGGCGGCGGCGGCGCGAACGACCGCCGCGGCGATGGCGGAACGAAGGCACGGAGCGGCCGCGGACGTTCGCGTCGCAGACGGCCGGTCCCGTGGATCGCGATCGGTCTCGTCGTCGCCGCGGTGGTGGCGGGCTTCCTGGTGTTCCGCTCGCTGGATGTCGGTGCACCCGGAGAGCGGATCGCAACGAGCGGCGTGGGTCAGCATCTCCCCGATGGGCAACCGATCAGCTACGACACCACACCGCCGATCGGGGGGCCGCACTGGCCGACACCGGCCGCGTGGGGCGTGAGCTCCACGACGATCCCCGACGCGCGCGCAGTCCACAGCCTCGAGCACGGCGGGATCGTCGTGTCATACAACACGATCCCGGCCGACGACCTCGCTCGGCTGAAGGCGCTTCCCGGCACGTTGTCGCGCGACCGCTTCAACGAGGTGAAGGTGGTCATTCACCCCTACGACCGGATCCCGGCCGGGACCCTGGTCCTCACCGCGTGGGGCTGGCGTGAGTCGCTGACCGCCTACGACGAAGCGAAGGTCCGCGCGTTCTACGACGCCCACCAGAACAAGTGCTGCGAGAACGTGCCCTAGCCCAAGCTAGAGCTGGATCTTGTCCCGCTCCGGCTCTGCTTCCTGCAGCTGAAGCGCCTTCGCCTGTTCCATCTGCCGGCCGAACTCCTCCAGCTCATCTTTCGAGAAGACCTGACGGGCGATCTTGAACATTTCCGTCTCCTCTTCCTCGATGTGGTGCTGGACGTTCTCCTTGGCGACCTTGAACTTCGCGCCCCAGTGCTCGTCGTCGACCGGGGTGTCCTTGATCTGCTCGACGATGTCGTCCACCAGGTGGTGCTCTTCCATCGCCTCGAGGACGATGTCCTTGGCCTTCGGCTTGTCCCGCAGCGCCGGATAGAAGACCTCTTCCTCGATGTTCTCGTGGACCGTGAGCTCTCTCAGGAGCTTGGCCCACAGCTCGGTCCGGGTCTTCACCCCTCGCTCGGTCGTCTTCTCGAGCTCATCCATGAGCTTCTTGACCTTCTCGTGATCCTCTTTCAGCAGTGCAATGGCGTCCACGTCGCAACCCCCGCGGTCTGTTTTTGGACGCGTCCGCAATTTGCGGGCCAGTTGGGAGCCTCCCGGTAAACGAGGGTGAAGCGGGTGCCGCAGGCGGCGCACGACAGCCATGCATCGAGCGGTGCGTTGCAGGATCGACCGGCGGGCAGCCGCGAAGCGGCACCGAGGCCGGCAGGGATCAGAGGGGACTGGACCCGGTGATCGTCGCGCGTGAGACCTTCATCGCCGGCGCGAGGCAGACGATGCTCCCCATCCCGTTGGTGCTCCACCAGTCGCGCACCAGACGCTGGGGACCGAGGAGGTCGATCCCGGCAAAGAGCTCGAGCGCGCTCATCGTGTAGCGCACGTTCGCGAGGGCGCCGACGATCTTCCCGTCCTCGATGAGGAAGGTGCCGTCGCGGGTCGTTCCGGTCATCGTCGCGCGCTTGGGGTCGGGGGTGTTCGTGTAATGGAAGCGGGTGATGAGGATCCCGCGGGTGACCGAACCGATGAGCTCCTTCCGTGTCGCGGTGCCGCCCTCCATCACGAGCGTGCCGGCATGGGCCGTCCGTCCATAGCGCTCGGGATCGGCAGCGTGTCCGGTCGAGACCGTCCCGGCAGCCTTCGCGCTCCAGCGGTCGTAGACCGGACCGCACGCGACGCCGGCCTCGACCAGTGCGACCCGGCGCTTCGGCGTGCCCTCGGGGTCGAACGGGATGCCAAGCTGGCGCGGATCGAGGGCATCATCGTGGAGCGTGAAGCGCGGTCCGGTGACCGCCTCGCCGATCGCGCCACTCATGAACGAGCGGCCTTCGATCACCGCCTGCGCACCGCAACCGGTGATCGAGACGATCCGCAGGATCTCAGCGACGGCATCCTCTTCGAACACCGCCTCGTAGTCGCCGGGTGGAAGCTGGGTGCGATCGCGATCGAGGGCGCATTTCTCGTTCGCCCGCGCGGCGATACCCTCGGGATCGAGGTCGCGAAGGCGCGGGCCAAGGTCGTCGGCGTACCCGGCCCCGCCCTCAGGCCCCTGCACCAATGCGCGCAGGTAGGCCACCGTTGCCGGCGCATAGGCCGCGACGCCGTTCGAGCTCGCGACGGCATCCTCGGTGAGATCGATGGCGTGCGTTCCCGCGGCGCGGAAGCCGCGGGCGATGGCCGCATCGCAGATCCGGCCGATGGCGACCGCCTGCTCACCCGCCTCGGCTTCCGCGGTCGCCGCGTCGAAGGCGTGTGGCGCGGCGTGCTCAGCCGCGGTGGCGAATCCCGGCCAGCCCGCGTTGGCGGGCTGGAGCCGCGCGAGCGAAGTTGCGTCGCGCAGGAGGGCCTCAAGGCCGTCGGCGGTGAGCGAGTTGCCGGTCGCGGTCCCGACCCGGCCGCCGATGGCCACCGACGCCCGGATCTCGAGATCGTCGGAGAGCGCGTTCTGGTGGATCGAGCTCTGCGAGTATCGAGCGATCGCCGCGCGGCGCCGGTGGACCCAGAGCTCCGCGCCGTCGCCCTGGGGCGTCGCAAGGGCGGCCCGCAGCGGCGCGAGGAGCGCATCGGGGCCGAGCCTGCCGTTGAGGCTGTCCAGGCCGGTCAGGCCCGCACCTCGATCGGCAGATCGCGGAACCGGGCGTGCGCCGCGCCGTGGCCGACACGCATCGCCTGGAGCGGCTCCCCCTTCGCGCAGCTGGTGAAGCCGTGCAGCTCCCAATCGTCGGCCACGCCATCGCAGGCGCCCCAGAACCGCGGGGTGAGCGATTGGAAGCCGACGCCGCGGACATACCCTTCGATGGCGCCGTTCCGGATGACCCGTGCGACCTGCGCCGAGAAATGGAAGTTCTGCCGCTTCTCGTCGAGGGAGTACGAGGCCGGCGATTCCAACAGCAGGCCGTCGTCGATCCCCGCGAGCAGATCGGCGTACGCATGCGGCCCGGGCTCGAGCGACACGTTGACCATCCGCACGATCGGGAAATGCTGCCAGCCCTCGGCGCGCGCGCAGCCACCGCTGGCGGCGATGCCGAGCGCGCCGGCCGTTTCCCGCGACGAGAGGTAGCCGGTGAAGATGCCGCGCTCGACCAGGGGGGTCCGGGTGGCGGGAACGCCGTCGTCGTCCCAGCCGAAGGTGCCCATCCCGGCCGGGATCGTCGCGTCGGCGGTCATGTTCACGTGCTCGGATCCATAGCGGAGCGTGCCCCGGTCCTCCGGCCAGAGGAACGTCGTCCCGGCGAAGGCGACCTCGTGCTCGAGCACGCGGTCGGACTCGGTCGGATGGCCGCAGGATTCGTGCACGAGGAGCGCGAGGAAGCTCTGATCGATGAGGAGCGTCGTCGGC
>JAYVCA010000065.1:0-10062 GCA_043750135.1 Chloroflexota bacterium
TCGGCCAGCGTGAGCTTCTTCGAGCGGGCGCGCGTCGCGAGGTCGCGGACCGCCTTCGCCAGGCCGGTGATCGAGAGATCGTCGGCGTTCTTGATGACCGGCACGACAAGGCCCTCGTCCTCGAGGGAGATCGCGACGCCCAGCCCAATGGCCTTCAGCTTGGTCACGCCCTTGTCGGTCCAGGTCGCGTTCACCAGCGGGTTGTTGCGCAGCGCGAGGGTGACCGCCTTCATCGCGAACGGCAGGTAGGTAAGCTCGAAGCCCTCGCGAGCCTTGAAGTCATCCTTCACCTTCGCTCGGAACTTCGCCACGTTCGACCAATCGATCTCCATCATCGCCGCCGCATGCGGGATCGTGGTCTTGGAAGTGACCATCGCATTGGCGATCGCCTTGCGCATCGGGGTCAGCGGCACGAGCTCGTCGCCGGCCATCGGCGCTCGCGCCGGTGCCGGCTTGGCCGCCGCCGGGTCCGCTGGCTTAGCCGTTGCGGCCACATCCCCGCTCTTGCCCTGCCCGGCGATGTACAGCTCGACGTCCTGCTTGGAGACCCGTCCGCCCAGCCCGGTCCCGGTGATCTGCGACAGGTCGACCTTGTTCTCCGAGGCGAGCTTGCGGACCGCCGGCGTCGCCCGGATATCCGCGGCCCCGGATGGCGCGGATCCTTCTGTCGCCGTCGCGGATCCTTCTGTCTCAGGAGCAGGCGCCGGTGGCGGCGCAGCCGAGCGTTGAGCCGGCGGCGCGGACGCACCGCTTGGTGCCGCGGGAGGAGCCGGTGAGTTGCCCGGCTGTGCCGCCGCCGGCGCCTGCGCGGGCGCACCTGCAGGCGACGCCTGCGCCGCCGCCGCGGGCGCACCTGCGGACTCGTCGGCCGGTGCGGCATCAGCGGTCTCGAACGTCGCCAGCAGCGCCCCGATCGGGACCGTCTCGCCTTCCTTGACCTTGATCTCTTTCAGCGTGCCCGCGACCGGCGACGGGATCTCGGTATTCACCTTGTCCGTCTGGACCTCGACGATGAGGTCGTACTTCGCGACCTGCTCGCCCGGCTGCTTCAGCCATGCGCCGATCGTCCCCTCGGTGACCGACTCACCGAGCTTGGGCATCTTCAGCTCGAACGTTCCCATTCGACTCTCCCTGGCCGGCGCTAATACGCCGCGAGCTCGCGCATCTTGTTAGCGATATTGTCCGCGTTCGGCAGGAACGCGTCTTCCTGGACCGCATTGAACGGTGTCGCCGGCGACTCCGGGCCGGCAAGCCGCATCACCGGCGCGTCGAGCGCCTCGAACGCTTCCTCCGCGATCAGCGCGCAGATCTCCGCGCCGGCGCCGAACAGCCGGTTGTCCTCGTAGACGACCAGGCACTTCCCGGTGCGGCGCGCCTCGCGCAGGATGGTCTCGGCATCGAGGGGCCGCAGGCTCCGGACATCAACCACATTCACCGAGATCCCTTCGGCGGCGAGGCTCTCCGCCGCGGCCAGGCTGCGGTGGAGCATGAGGCCGTAGGCATAGACGGTCAGATCGGTCCCCTCGCGCTTCCGATCCGCCGGCCCGAGTGGGATGGTGAAGTCTCCATCCGGGACATCGCCTTTCACCGCGCGATAGGTCGCCTTGTGCTCGAGAAAGATCACCGGGTCGGGATCGCGGATCGCGGATCGCAACATTCCGGTGATGTCCTTCGGCGTGCTCGGCACGACGACCTTAAGTCCCGGTACGTGCGCGTAGAACGCCTCGAGGGATTGCGAGTGGTAGAGCGCCCCATGGACGCCGGCCCCCCAGGGCATCCGGATCACCAATGGCACGCCCCACTGGCCATTCGAGCGATAGCGGATCCGCGCGGCCTCGTCGACGATCTGCTCGAACGCCGGCGCGCTGAAGTCGGCGAACTGCATCTCCGCGATCGGGATGAGGCCGGCGATCGCCGCACCGATGGCCACGCCGATGATCGCCGATTCGGCGAGTGGCATGTCGATGACGCGGTCCGGGCCGAACTCCTCGATGAAGCCATCGGTCACGCGAAACACGCCGCCCCGGACCCCGACGTCCTCGCCAAGGATGATGAGCCGCGGGTCCCGCCGGAATTCACCGAGGAGCGTGTCGTGGACCGCCTGAACGTTGTTCTTCTCGGTCACGCTCCGGTGGGGTCCAGGCTCGGGAAGTCGTCGGGCCGGCGTTCGCGCATGAGACCGTAGACCGCCGCGACGATCTGCTCACGGTTCGGCTTGCAGAAATAATCGCCATCCCCGCCGACCGGCGCACGATTCTCGGTGCTGGTGAGCGTCCGCGGCGTGGCGTCGAGGTACTCGAATCCAGATTGGACCTCGAGGATCTGCTGCAGGATGAACGCCGACGCGCCTCCGGGGACATCCTCGTCCACGACAGCCAGAGCGCCGGTCTTGCGCAACGAGTCGACGATCCGGTGGTCAAGGTCGAAGGGGTTGAGCGTGCGCACGTCGATGATCTCGATCGAGATGCCGGCGTCGGCAAGGAGCGATGCGGCATCCTGGGCGATCCGACAGCACGCGCCGTAGGTCACCAGGGTGCAATCGGTCCCCTCGCGGATCACCTCCGGCACGCCGAGCGGAAGACAGAACTCGCCAAGATTATCGGGGACCCGCTCCTTCAGCCGGTAGCCGTTCAGCACCTCCACGACGATCGCCGGATCGTCCGAGCGGAAGAACGTGTTGTAGAAGCCGGCGGCTTGGACCATGTTCCTCGGCACCGCGACGCGGACTCCACGGAGCGCATTCACCACGACCGACATCGGGGAGCCGGTGTGCCAGATCCCCTGCAGGCGATGCCCTTTCGTCCGAATGATCACCGGGGCTTTCTGACCGCCGGCGGTGCGGTAGCGGAGCGTGGCCAGATCGTCTGACGCGAGCTGAAGTGCGTAGAGCAGGTAGTCGAGATACTGGATATCGACGATCGGCCGCAGGCCGCGGAGCGCCGTGCCGATCCCTTGCCCCAGGATGGTTGCCTCCCGAATACCGGTATCGGTGAGGCGCCGCGCGCCGTATTTCGCTTGAAGGCCCTCGAACACCAGGTTCACGTCGCCAAGCTTCCCGACATCCTCGCCGATGACAAATAGCCGCGGATCGCGCGCGAACGAGGCGTCGAAGTTTCGGAGCAGCACGACGCGGCCGTCCACGATCTCTGAGACCTCGGAATAGACAGGCTCGACCGGCTCGATACGGAGCGGCGACTCGTTCGAAGAGCTGTACAGATGGGCGCGGTAGCGATCGTCGTTATCGTGACGGTAGCCGGCGGCATGCGTCCGGAGCTTCACTGCGGCACCGCCGTCATGTCCACGGAGCGCGAACGCGGCGCGCAAGAGCGCCGAAGCGACGACCCGGCGGGTCGCGCCCTCCTGATCGGCGAGCTCGGCCAGCAGCGGTGCCAGGCCGGCGTCCGGCGCTTCGGCGGCGGCGCGCTCCATGACCGCACGGGCCTCGTCGAGCTCGGCGAGGATCGGCGCCTGGTAGGCGTCCCAGGCCGCGACCCGGATGTCCTCGACCGCCGTCCGGTCCTCACGCTCATGCTCGTCGAGCGCGGCGGCCGTCGTGATCTCCTCGCGGATCATCCAGTCGCGCATTTTCGTGATCGGGTCGCCGGTGGTCTCGAACGCGAGCCGCTCCTTGGTCTTGTAGCGCTCGTGGCTCCCGCTCGTCGAATGACCCTGCGGCTGCGTCATCTCGGTCACGTGGATGAGCGCGGGAACGTGATCTCGGCGGACCTGCTCGGCAAGGCTCACGTAGGTGTCACAGAGCGCGACGTAGTCCCAGCCCTTTACGACCCGGATCTCGAACCCGTTCGCCCCGCCCCCGCGGGCGAATCCGGCGAGCGCCGCGGAGATCGAGCTCTTCACCGTTTGCAGCTCGCTCGGGACCGAGATGCCGTAGCCATCGTCCCAGACGGACACCAGGAGCGGGACCTGAAGCACGCCGGCCGCGTTCATCGTCTCCCAGAACAGCCCCTCGCTCGTGCCGGCGTTCCCGATCGTGCCAAAGGCGACCTCGTCGCCGTGGACCGAGAAGCCTTCGGCGGCTTCCCGGAGCGTCGGCTCGTCGCGATAGAGCTTGGAGGCATAGGCAAGGCCGAGGAGGCGCGGTATGTGGGCCGCGACCGGCGAGAGATCCGACGACGATTGCATCGCCGCGGCCACGTTGGTCCACCGGCCGTCCTCGGTGAGCGTCCGGGTGGCGAAATGGCTCACCATCTGCCGACCGGCCGAAGCGGGATCGGCCGCGACGTCGGTGTTCGTGTAGAGCTGGGCGAAGAACTGCGGCAGGTCCGACATGCCGGTGGCGAACATGAACGTCTGGTCGCGGTAATAGCCCGAGCGCCAGTCACCGGCGCGAAAGGCTTTCGCCATGGCGAGCTGCGCGACCTCCTTGCCGTCGCCAAAGATCCCGAACGGGGCTTTTCCGGTGAGCACCTCGCGGCGCCCGGACACGCTGGCGACACGGCTGCGGAACGCGAGCCGGTAGTCGTTCACGATGTCCTGGGCGGAGAGCCGTAGGTGCGCGGTCGGGGTCGTGACGCCGGGGGCGGGACGGCTACGGGTCTTCATCTCCACACGATCTGCCACTTTGGGGCCATGGTACGAGCGGGCCGGGCGCCTTGTTCAGCCAGCGCTGCGATCGGCCCGTGCGAGGAACGGCGTGACTGCGGCCACGAACTGGGCCGGACGCTCGGCCATGACGAGATGGCCGGCGTCGTCGATGAGCTCGAGCCCTGCCCGCGGGAGCACCGTGCCGACCGCGGCGGCATGATCGGCAGGGACCACGACATCGCGGCGACCCCACACCACAAGGGACGGCCCGTCGTACTCCGGCGAGCGGGCGATCCAGCCCTTGCGGAGCGCCGGCCGCACGCCGCGGATCGTCGCCACGGCGCGCATGACGCGGAGCGACTCGGCGCTCGTTCCGGCGTACCGCTCGGCTTCCGCGAACAGATGCGGCGGGATGCGGGCTGGATCAGCGAAGCACGACCGCAACGCGCGCCGGTTCATCCGCCGGCCACCCAGAACGGCGAGAAGCGCCGCGCCGGGGAGGCTCATGAGCCGAAGAAGGAGGGCGATGTCCGTTCCCAGGCCGCCGGGCGCAACGAGGGTCAACGACCGGTATCGCGCGGGATGCGAGACCGCGCTGACGAACGCGATCCCGCCGCCGAGCGAATGGCCGATCAGATGTGGGCGCTCAAGGCCGAGCCGCGCCCGCACCGCGTCGACCACGGTCGCGTAAAAGGACGGCGTGGCGAAATACCCCGGTGCGGCCGGACGCTCGCTCGCACCGAATCCGGGCAGGTCGAAGGCGACGACCCGGCGTCCGTCCTGCGCGAGGAGCGGCATCACCTCGGTCCAGTGCTCGGCCCACCCTCCGACTCCGTGGACCAGGAGGACCGGCGGGCGATCCCCGGTACCGGTCTCGATGGCGCGGATGCGCAGGCCTGCCGCGTCGATCATCGATGTGTCCATCGCTCCATAATGCGCTCGTGCTCTTCTCCTATCTCTGCACCAAAGGCGAGAAGCTCCATCGCGACGCGTACCCGCAGGGCGCGCAGTCGAAGGATGCCGACGTCCACAAATGGGTCGCGCTGTTCTCGGGTTCGCCGGCGGTCTGCCAGCGCCAACACGATGGTCCGCACGCGTGGCGGCCGGACCAGGGCGGCGACGAAGAGCGGGTCGTTCGCGGATACGCCGTCCTGCAATGGGACCGCGAAGGCTTCGACCCCGGAACACCGAAGCCAGCACCCGGTGCCACCTTCGACTCGCGGTGGGGACCCTCGCTGGTCATCGAACGGACCGAGGATCCTGCCACCGGCACCTACCTGCTTCTGCGCCTCTTCCCGCATGGGCACCGCGGCAAGCCAGGCGAGCTCGGCACGGCGCGCACCGACGTGCCCGCGGAGTTCGCTCACCACCTCTGACCGCCTTGTAACCCCTGCTTCCTTCGCTGCCGCTTCGCGGCTGCTCCGGCCGCGGGGGCCGGTGGGTCTCGGCCCGGGCGGAGCCCGGCCAGGTGCCGGCGTGCCGGCGTTACGGTGCCTCGTCCGGCTCGTGGGCGTGGTCGCGGTGGGCGAGGTGATGCGCATGCTCGTGCGCGTCCTCGGGCGCCTTGGGTGGGTAGAACAGGCCGGCGACATAGAACTTCGTCGGTGACTGCGCGTACGACGAGACGAGGAGGTGCACGTCGTACTTCTCGAACAATCCGCGTCCCCAGGCCTCGCGGAACCGCGTCGCCCACTGGGCGCCGTAACGCTCGCGGCTGAGCCGGGCCATCTCGTGCAGCTCCCAGTCCAGGACCGGCAGCTCATGGACCGTGCTGCATTCGTCGCTCTCGCAGGCAAAGCGCAGCCGAAGCGGGAGCTGAAGGATATCGGCGGTCGGTTTCGGCCGGATGAAGCCGACGGTCGCCGCGCCGTCGCGCGCGAGGGCCTGGAGCGATTCGAGCGAGCCGCGTAGGTGCGGCCGGACGAACGGCCAACGGAGCCGCCAGGCGTCCTTCGGATCGAGGTAGGCCGTCGCGACGATCTCGCCGGTCACGTTCTTCGATTCCGGCCGCGGATCGCGATCCGCCGGCGTGATCCGCACGTGGATCCACGACCAACGAAGGATCGGCGGATCGGTGTCGGCGTTCTTCCAGGGGAACGGCGAGAGGCGCTCGATCCTCCCGGACTCGCGGTCGACGCCCAGGACCGCCGGCCGCTCGACGGGGAACTGGTCCGCGGCGATGGTCTTGGCGAGCACGAGCAGGTCGCGCTCGGCGGCGGAATCTTCCATCGACATCGATCCAACGATAGGCGCGGCGCCGAGAGCGCGACCTATCGCGCGCGGACGATCGCGGCGGCCTGGTGCAGGTGCGCCGCGTCGTGGATCGCGATGAACAGCAGCCACCCTCGCGCGTCGAGCGGACCCAGCTCGGTATGCGAAAACGTCGGACCACCGGACGCCAGGACCAGCGTCCCGGCAAGGCGGCCCTCGGCGCCGGCGATCGCAGCGAGGAGGTCCTCGCGGGTGGCAGCCTCCGGCCCCGACCGGCCGTAGGGAAGATCGGGCTGCTCCGGCACGTCCCCCCGAGCGAGCGAGCGGGCGATCCCATGCGCGGCCTCGTCCCAGCGCAGCGCGTGACCGATGAGCATCGCGACGGACCATGAGTCCAGCCCGGCGATCCGCCGCAGTCCGGCCTCGTCGGTCGCCAAGATCCCGAGGCGCAGGCTGGTGAGTGCGTCGCGGACCGCCACGACGATCCGCTCCGTCGGCTGACCGTCCGCGATCCCTTGCAGCGGAGTGCCGGCCCGAAGGGAGTCGAGCGCGGTGGCAGCGGAGAACCCGGGGGGCGGCACGCACCTAGCATGAGGCCTCAGTGAACGACGAGAGCGGCGCGATCGACGGGATCGGTCCGAAGGACATCGCCCTCGCGGTCCAGCATCCACGGGGCACCGAGCAGCGCCGCCTCGGGCCGTACCGGGTCGCCCTGAACGATCTCGCGGCGTACGCCGTGCTCCCGGTGCGCGACCGCGACGCGATCGTGAATTGGGCCGCGATCCGGCGCCGCATCCGCGACGAACAGGGCGTCGATCAGGACCCGACGAACTTCGCCGATCCGCTCATCCCGGCCGCGCGTCTCGCAGCTCACGTCCTCGCCGGCGAGCGGCTCGCGGCCGGTGTGGCTCCGGGTGTCGGAGCCGACGGGCCCGATCTCGTCGCGGCCGTGCACGCGATCCGCGCGATGCGGGGTACCGCGATCAGCTAGGCGCGTTCACGCCGGGATCGCCTCGAACCTTCGCCAGCAGCTCGAGCGTGCGGTCCATCTCCGCCGCGGTGTTGAAGTAGTGCGGCGACAGCCGAATGATCCCCGGACGGTAATCGACGATGCACCCCTGCGCCCTCAGGAACGCGACCGCGCGGCCCGGGTCGGGATGCGCGAGGGTCACGATGGCCGTGCGCTGCGCCGGGTCGACCGGACAGCGAAGCTCCCAGCCCTGCGCCTGCGTCCCGCGGACGAGCTGCTGCGAAAGCTCGATGTGGCGCCGCCGGACCGTCGGGATGCCGATCTCGGCGAGGAGCGCAAGACCGGCCCGCGCGGTGTACGCGGCGGCGACAGCGGGTGTTCCATATTCGAAGCGGCGAGCGCTCGCGGCCAGATCGATGTGCTCGACGTCGAACGTGAACGGATCGGCCATCGCCCACCACCCGAGCGCGGTCGGGTGCGCAGCTGCGATGCGGTCGCGGCGGGCGTAGAGGAAGGCCATGCCCGGACCGCCCATGAGCCATTTCAGCGTGCCGCCAACGAGGTAGTCGACGTTGGACGCGTGCACGTCGAACGGGAACGCCCCGATCGACTGATACCCGTCGACCACGAGCGCTGCGCCCCGCCGGTGGCAGATGTCGGCGAGCGCCGCAACGTCCTGGATGGAGCCGCTGGTGTAGTAGACGTGACCGGTACAGACGAGCGCGGTGCGATCGTCCACCGCCTGCTCGAACAGCTCGAGCGGCACCGTTGCGTGGTCGGGGCTGCGCACGAACTCCACCTCGACCCCCTGGCGCTCGAGCGCGAGCCAGGTATGCCCGTCGGTCGGAAAGTCGAGGTCGGCGATGACGATCTTGTTGCGCTTGCGGTAGTCAAAGGTCGAGGCGATCGTGACCAGCGCCGACGACGCGGTCGGCTCGAGCGCGATCTCGTCGGTGTCGGCGCCGAGCACCTGGGCGAACTCGGCCCGCAGCGCGTCGAGGACTCCGACCCACTGCTCGAACCAGGCTCGACCACCAAGCTCGGTCCAGGTGCGGGCAAACTCGGCGAGCGCCACGGCGCCTCGCTTCGGAAGGGGCGTGAGCGAGCAATTGTTCAGATAGATGAGCCGTTCGGTGATCGGGAACTCGTCCCGCCAACGTGACAGATCCGGGTCGTCGACCATATCGCCCACCTCGCTACCAGCCGACCGCGTAGCTCTCACGTCGCGGATCGGCCCCTCCCTCGAGTGCGCCGGTATCGAGCTTTCTGATCGCGCACACGCCCGCGGCAGCCGGGGTGAAGTCGGGAAGATCGACGATGCCGTGCCCGAGTGCGGCAAGGCCGTCCCGGACGTCGCGCGCGATGCGCCCCTCGACCGCAAGGACACCGGGCTCGTAGGCGTGCGGATGGAAGGACCAGGGGAAGCTTCGCGAGACCACCCGGGGCGCCTCGATGGCGGACTGCAGATTCATCCCGAAGTCCACAACGTTGCAGACGACCTGGACCATCGCCTGGCATTGCGCGTCCTCCCCCGGGCAGCCGAAGGGCATGAGCGCGGCTCCGTCGCGCATGAGCAGCGCTGGATTGGGGGTCAGCCGCGGCCGCTTGCCGGGCGCGATCGCCGACGGGTGGCCGGGCGTCGTCCACAGCTGCGCCCCACGCGTGGACACGATCATCCCCAGACCGTCGATGAGCGGCGCGCCAAGCCCCGGATCCGATGGCGTCGCAGAGAACGCATTCCCTTCGACATCCATCGCGCACACGTACGAGGTGTCGGGCGCGCCGATCCCGCTGGCCGGGCGAGGCACATAGCCAGGCGGTCCGGTCCGGCCCTCATGCCGCCACGGGTCCCCGGGGGGCGGAAGCGCCGGGAAGGCGCGGTCGTCGCGAATGAGCCCTCGGCGCTCGTCGGCGTACGACTTGCTCATGAGCCCGTCGATCGGCACATCGACCTGATCCGGGTCGCCGAAGAACCCTTCGCGGTCGGCGCAGGCAAGCTTCATCGCTTCGGTGAATCGGTGCAGGTAGCCGAGCGATCCCGGCCCGAGCGACGCGATGTCGTAGCCCTCGAGGAGACTGAGGGTCATCGGCACGAGCGGCCCCTGCGACCACGGACCGCAGGCGTACACATCGATGCCTCGATAGGTCGAATGGACCGGCGCGGAGATCGAGACGCGATAGCTCGCGAGGTCCTCGGCTGAGACCGCGCCACCCTGCCGTCGCATGAACCCCACGATCTCGCGGGCGATATCCCCGGTGTAGATCGCGTCGCGGGCGGCCATGATCCCGGCTTCACGGCCACGGCCGGCGTGCGCCGACTCGATCGCGACGAGCCG
>JAYVCA010000066.1:0-3265 GCA_043750135.1 Chloroflexota bacterium
GTCGAACCGCCCGCTCGTCTCGTTGTCCCGGCTTTCTTGGACGTACGCGAGCGTGGCCCAAAGGGCGATGGCACAAAGGGGCAGGTTGATGAGGAACGCCGCCCGCCAAGAGATCCCGTCCACCAGCATGCCGCCGACGAACGGTCCGAGGATCGTGGTCGCCGCCGACGCCCCCGCCCAGATCCCGAAGGCGCGGCCCTGGGCCTCGCCGTTGAACGTTGCGGTGATGAGGGCCAGCGACCCCGGGACCAAAAGTGCGCCCGCGGCCCCTTGGAGGATCCGGCCGGCGATCAGCAGCTCCATCGTCGGCGCAACGCCGCAGAGCAGGCTCGTGACGAAGAATCCGCCCAGACCGAGGGCGAACATCCGGCGACGGCCGAAATGATCGTTGAGCGCTCCGGCGAGGATGAGGAGCGCGGAGAGGATGAGGAGGTAGCCGTTGTAGACGTAGGACTGGCCTTCCAGGATCCCGAAGGCCGTGCTCGGAAGCTCCTGGCCGATCTTCGGAAGGGCGACGTTCACGACGGTCGAATCGAGGAAGACGATCCCCGATCCGAGGATCGCCGCGATCAGCGTCCAGCGCTGGGAGCCGATCACGCCGGGCCGCACCAGCTCACCGGCGCATCCGAGGCACCGGGATAGGACCGCTCCCCCGCATCGATCCGCGCGGTAAGGCGGTTCGACGGCGGCGCGAGCGGGCAGACCCACATCGGGTCGTAATGGCACGAGGGGTGGAACGCGAAGTTGAAGTCGAGGACGAGGTCGCCTGACGCGGTCCGGCCGAGGTCGGCGCTCTTGGCGGTGTCGAGGAGGTACCGGCCGCCGCCGTACGTCGTATCGCCGCTCGTGCCGTCACGGAACGGGATGAACACGCCGCCACTGTACGCATCTAGCCAGAAGACTTCGAGCGACCCGACCGGCAGATCCACGGCACCGATGCGGACAAAGGGGATGACACCCCCGCCGCTCGTCCCGACATCGAACCGCTCCCCGGGGAGCGGCCGCACGGGAGCGCTGAACGACAGCGCCGGATCATAGTCGTGGTAGCGCAGGCCGCTGAAGCGCGCGCGACCCGCCGTGGTGAAGGCCGATGACGGGTGCGCGCCGTAGAGCGCATCGCGCCCGGCGCGCCAGCGGGCGTGTGCCGCAGCCGGATCGGCGACCCGCAGCAGGCGCACCTCGGAGTAGAGCTCGGCGACCGCGCGCCGCCAGTCGAGCAGGTCGAGATACCCGGTGGTGTCCATGCCCAGCTAATGCTTCTCGCGCAGCGGTTCGAAGAGGCTGTTGAGCGATTCAGCGAGAGTCGGATGGGCGAAGGTCGCCGAGGCGAGGACATGAAAGGACAGGTCGCCGAGCATCGCGATCTGGAGCATCGACATCAGCTCGCCGCCCTCGACCCCAAGAATCGCCGCGCCAAGGATGCGCTCGGTCTTGGCGTCGACGATCGCCTTCATGAAGCCGCGCCGCTCGTCCATCTCGATCGCGCGCGCGACGTACTCCATCGGCATCTTAGCGACCTTGATCTCGTAACCGGCCTCGCGGGCGGCGCGCTCGGTCAGGCCGATCCGCCCGAGCTGCGGGTCGATGAAGACGGTGTACGGGACCTGCCGGCCGGTGGTGGTGGCATTCTCGCCCTTCACCAGGCGCCGCCAGAGGATCCGGAAATCGTCGTAGGAGATGTGGGTGAAGGCCGGACCGCCCTTCACGTCACCGATGGCGTAGACCCCCGGGACATTGGTCTCGAGACGCTCGTTCACCTTGACAAAGCCCTTCTGATCCGTGGCGATCCCGGCGAGGTCGAGCCCAAGACCCTCGGTCGCCGGGGGGCGTCCAGTGGCGACCAGAACGTGCGACGCCTCGAAGGACGTCTCGCGGCCACCTTCGCGGACGGACACGGTGATCCCGGCGGGGGTCACCGTCGCGGCGGTAGGCGCGACGTCAAAGCGCAGGTCGATACCGTCGTCGCGAAGGATCTCGGCCACCGCGGCTGCGACATCATCGTCCTCTTGTCCGAGAAGCCGGCTGCTCCGCTGGAGGACGGTGACCCGGCTGCCGAAACGCCGGAACATCTGGGCGAACTCCACCCCGATGTAGCCGCCGCCGATGATGAGGAGATGCTCCGGAAGCTCATCGAGCTCGAGGATCGCCGTGGAATCGAGGACCCGCGGGCCACGAAGACCCGGTAGCTGGGGGGATGCCGGCCGGCCGCCGGTGTTGAGGACGATGAGCTC
The DNA here is from genome assembly GCA_043750135.1 of Chloroflexota bacterium. Classification (GTDB taxonomy): domain Bacteria; phylum Chloroflexota; class Limnocylindria; order P2-11E; family P2-11E; genus UBA4735. Next base: position 2,232 of record JAYVCA010000066.1, read on the forward strand.
GGCCTCGAGATGGCGGGTCCAGGCATCGTTGGTGACCTTCAGCGCGTGCGGACCCTCGAACGTCGCGTGGCCGAGCAGAAGATCCACGCCGTCGGCCTTCTGGAGGGCGTCTTGGCTCCCGCCCCGGAACCGCTCCACGATCTTTTGCTTGCGCGCCTTGACCGCCGCCAGATCGACCGACACCTCGCCCACCGTCACCCCGAAGTCAGCGGACCGTCGGGCCAGATAGGCGACGCGTGCGCTCGCGACCATCGTCTTCGTGGGCGTGCACCCGTAGTTGATGCAGGAGCCGCCGACGAAGGCGTGCTCGATGATCGCGATGCGCTTGCCAGCACGAGCGAAGGCGGTGGCCAGCGGGCCACCGCCTTGCCCCGTTCCGATGACGATGCCGTCGTAGTGCTCGGCTATTTGATGAGGCCCATCTTCTTCAGCCAGTCCTTCGCCACGTCCTTGGCGTCCTTCTTGTCGACGACGTTCGCCCGGTTGATGGCGATGAGCTCGTCGGTCGTGAGCTTGGCCGAGATGGCATTAAGGATCTTCTTGAGATCGTCCGTCACGACGGCATTCCGCGCGAGCGGCGCGACGTTGTCCGCGAGCTGGAGATGCTTATCGTCCTCAAGGACGACGTAGCCCTTCACCGAGATCACCGCGTCGCTCGAGAAGAGGTTCGCGGCATCCACCTGCCCGCCGTCCAGGGCGGCGACGGTGAGCGGCCCGCCGGCGTCGAGGGCCTTGAAGTCCTTGAACTTGATGCCGTAGGTCTGCTCGAGCCCGAGCTTGCAGAAGGGCCGCTGCGGGCACTCCGCGGAGCCACCGAGGACCAGAAGGCCCTGGGCGTTGGTCGCAACGTCACTCGTCTTCTTCAGCTTGTACTTGTCGGCGGTGGCCTTGGTGACGACGAAGACGTTCTGGTCCACGGCCTGAGCGAAGTCGAGGACGGTGAGGTTCTTCCCCTTCACCGCATCCTGGAGCTGCTTGCTCGCTTCTTTCGGATCGGTCGACCCCTTCGCCGTCTTATCGACGAAGCGCAGGAC
>JAYVCA010000067.1:0-8054 GCA_043750135.1 Chloroflexota bacterium
GCGAGCGCGCCGGCGGCGGCCGCGGCGGCGAAGAGGAAGAGCCCGATCGCCCACATGAGCTGATAGGTCTTGCGCTGCGTGACGTACTGACGAAGGACCACGGTGGCGAACAGCGCGCTCACCGCGGCGGCGAGAACGACGACAATCATCGGCGCGATCGTCACCGGCCCCACGCCGTAGCGCAACGGGGATACCGAGATTTACCCAGATGATCCGGTCGGCCTGCCCCGATCGCGGGCCCTCGACGTCGCGATGACCGCGGCGGCCGCGATCGCGAGCACGCAGGCGTAGAGGAGCGGGACAGCGGTCGCGCCGGGCACCATCGCCGAGGCCATCGCGACCGCGACCCCGGCATCGCGGGTCCCGCTCCCGATCATCGCCGAGCGCGGATCGCGCTTGGCGAGCCGGGCCGCCGTTGCGGCCGCGAGGATCCCGAGCATCAGCACCCCTGTCGCGACGACGGCGGCGGCACCGAGACCGGTCCGGAGCCCGCCGATCGGACCGATCGCCGCAGCCCCAAGCAGGACGAGGAGTGCGCCGTCGCCGAGCCAGCGGAGCGGACCGAGGAACGCGTCACGGACCTTCGGAAAGCCGGCGGCGACGGCGGCGGTCAGGGCGAACGCCTGGATGCCCGGGAGCGCCGCGGCACCACCCGGTGCCCCGGTGACCACGAGGATCAGCCAGACGACCATCGTGCCTAGAACGAACGCACCCGCGGTGTCGCCGCGACCGCCCAGTTCGCCCGCCCGCGGCGCGAGCGCCAGCACGGCGGGCGCGGCGGCCAAAGCGAGGAGTCCTGCGGCGGTCGCCGGATCGAGGAGCGGCGCGGCAAGCCGAGCGAGGACGGCGAGGGCCAGCGCGGGAACGAGCACGACGAGCAATACGGGTGGTCGGCGAAGCGCCAGCAGGGCGAGGAACGGGGTCCGCGCGCCGTGCGAGGCGAGATAGACGATGAACGCGAGCTCGATGACGCGGCCAGGGTCAGGCGAGGCGAAGCCGCTCCCGCAGCACCGGCACCAGCTCGGCGATCGGCACGCGGATCTGGGTCATATCGTCACGGTCGCGGACCGTGACGGCATGGTCGGTGAGCGACTCGAAGTCGACGGTGACGCAGGCCAGCGTGCCGATCTCGTCTTGGCGCCGGTACCGTCGGCCGATCGCCTGGGTCTCGTCGTAGGTCGACATGAAATGCGGACGGAGTGCGGCCCAGACCTCGCGCGAGAGCGCCGACAGCTCGGGCTTTTTCGAGAGCGGGAGCACCGCGACCTTGTAGGGCGCGAGATCCCGGTGCAGGCGAAGCACGACGCGGACGCCGTCTTTGTCCGGCTCCTCGTCGTAGGCCGCGCAAAGGAGCGCGAGGGCCGCCCGATCCGCGCCGACCGCGGTCTCGACGACGTACGGGATAAAGCGCTCGTTCGCCGCCTCGTCGAAGTACTCCAGCTTTTTCCCGGAGTACTCGGCGTGGCGGCGGAGATCGAAGTCGGTCCGGTTATGGATCCCCTCGAGCTCCTTCCAGCCGAACGGGTAGTTGAACTCGATATCGAACGCCCGCGCGGCATAGTGGGCGCGCTCGTCATCAGCATGTTCGCGGAACCGGAACAGCTCATCGTGGCCGGCGAGGTCGCGGAACCATTGGCGGCGGGTCGCCATCCACTCCTCGAAGTGGCGCGGCGCATCGTCCGGACGGCAGAAGTACTGCATCTCCATCTGCTCGAACTCGCGCGAGCGGAAAATGAAGTTCCCCGGAGTGATCTCGTTGCGGAACGACTTCCCCACCTGGGCGATCCCGAACGGCAGCTTGCGCCGCATCGTCTGCTGGACGTTGTCGAAGTTCACGAAGATGCCCTGGGCTGTTTCCGGACGGAGCCACGCGACCGACGCGGAGTCCTCGGCCGGCCCGACGAAGGTCTTGAACATGAGGTTGAACTTCCGCGGCTCGCCGAGCGTGCTCTGGCCACAGCTCGGGCAGGGACCGCCGACGCCCTTTGGAAGCTCGTCGAGGCGGTAGCGTTTGTGGCAGGTGGCGCACTCGACGAGCGGATCGGTGAAATTCTCGATGTGGCCGGAGGCCTCCCAGACCCGCGGATGCATGAGGATCGCGGCATCGAGGCCGACGACGTCGTCGCGGTACTGGACCATCGCCCGCCACCAGGCGCGTTTCACGTTGTTCTTGAGCTCGACCCCGAGGGGGCCGAAGTCCCAGGTCGCCCCGGCGCCGCCATAGATCTCGCTGGAGGGGTACACGAAGCCGCGACGCTTGGCGAGGCTGGTGAGCTTATCGAAGAGGTCCGGTGCCGGTGCGGGCATCAGACAGCGGTTGGGAGGCGCTTCGGGAGCCGCGCGATCTCATCGAGCAGCCGCGAGGCGTGGATGTCGCGGTCCAAGACATGGTGGAGGAACCCGCGGAGGTGATGCTCGAGCTCGTGGGCGAGGACGGTGTCCACCTTGAGGAGCAGCGCGGTCGGCAGGTCGCTCACGAAGAGGTAGCGGAGCGACTTGAGGGCGCGGACCGAGAGCGCGAGCGAGCCATGGGTCCAGGCCTCGGCGCAGCGGGCGCAGACGAGTCCACCGGCGTCGGGATGCCAGACGTTCGTGACCTCGGCCGGCGAGCGGCGGCACTGCACGCAGCGGCCGAGCTCCGGTCGGAAGCCGGTCCGGTCGAGGAGATGGAGATCGAACCAACGGCACACGACCGACGCGATGGCGCCTGCCTCAAGGGCCGCGAGCGCGGTCTCGACGAGATCGAAGAGGGGCGCCGAAGCCGACCGCTCGACGCTGAAGCGGTCGGCGAGCTCCGAGATGTACCAGGCCGCGGCGATGACCGGCAGATCTTCCCGCAATGACCGGTAGGCCGCCCGGGTCTCCGCCCCGGTGAGCACGTCGAGCTCGCGTCCGCGCACGAGCTGGAACGTCGCGTGGACGAGCGGCTCGGCGTGTCCAGCGAGGCGGCTCGTCGGCTTGCGGATGCCCTTCGCGATCACCCGTACCTTGCCGTGGTGACGGGTGAGCAGGGTCAAGATACGGTCCGCTTCGCCGAGATCCGTCGTTTTCAACACGATCGCTTCGGCACGGTACGTGCGTGATGCCATTAAGAGTGGATGGTAGTCGGTATCATCGACGTCCGGTGGGCATCTCGACCTCCCCATTCGCGTCCCGCGTCGCGGCGATCGATGAGGAGATCCGCGCTGTCCTGACGCAGGTCGAGCCGGCGCTGGAGCCGTTCTACGGGATGATGCTCTACCACCTCGGGCTCGACACCGACGCTTCGGCCAGCGGCAAGCGTCTCCGGCCGCTCGTCAGTGTCCTGGTCTACGAGGCGCTCTCTGGCGACACGCGGACCGCCCTCCCCGCGGCTGCGGCGATCGAGCTCCTCCACAACTTCACCCTGATCCACGACGACATCGAGGATCATGACCCGACCCGGCGGCATCGTCCGACGGTCTGGTCGGTCTGGGGTGTGCCCCAGGCGATCAATGCTGGCGACGGAATGTACGCGGTCTCGCGTCTTGCCGTGCAACGGCTCCGTCAGCACGACCTGCCGGCCGAGCGGATCCTCGACTTCGCGTGTCTGTTGGACCAGGCCTGCGTGCGGGTGTGCGAGGGACAGTTCCTTGATATCAGCTTCGAGTCGCGGACCGACGTGACCGTCGAGCGCTACCGCGCGATGGTCGCGAAGAAGACCGGGGCCCTCATCGCGGCGGCGTGCGAGGGCGCGGCGGTCCTGGCCACCGACGATGCGGAGATCCGAGACGCGCTCGCGCGCTTCGGTGACGAGTTCGGACAGGCCTTCCAGGCCCACGATGACCTGCTCGGGATCTGGGCCTCGACCGAGCGTACCGGGAAGCTCGCGATGAACGATCTGGTGAAACGGAAGAAGACGCTCCCGGTGGTCATGGCGTTCGAGAAGGCATCGCCCCGGCTCCGCGCGCAGCTGACGACGCTCTTCGAGGCGCCGGCGCCCCTTCCGGCGGAATCGGTCGACCGGATCCGCGAGATCCTCGACGAGCTTGGCACCCGCGAGCTGCTCGAGCGCGAGATCGCTGCGCACCGCACGCGCGCTCTGGGCGTCCTGCGCGGCATCGGTGCGATCGCCGCGGCTCGCGAGCCGCTCGCGCTCCTTGAGGACCTGGTCGCCACGGCCACGGCGGTCGAGGAGCCGGTCGGGACGGCAAGCCGCTAGCATCCGCGCGGCATGGCCCCGTCCTATCCCGGTGATGTCGTTCTTGAGCCCGGCGAGCGGGTGCTCGATGTCGCGCGCCGTTTTCCGAGCTGGATCGCCGGTCTCCTGGTCGAGGCGCTCGTGCTGACCCTCATCGTCGTCTCCCTGAGCGCGCGGAGCGAGCTCCTGGCCGAGATCGCCATCGGCCTCTTTGTCGTGCTTGCGGTCTTGGTGGGCTGGCGGATCCTGCAATGGTCATCGCGGGTCTGGGTCCTCACCGACCGCCGGATCATCGCCCGCTGGGGCGTCCTGTCGCGCCACCAATCCGCTCTGCTCCTCGACCGGATCCAGGATGTGAGCCTCGGGCGCCCGTTCCCGGCCTCGCTCATCGCCGACTACGGTGTCCTGCATTTCGAATCGGCGGGCAAGCACTCCGAGGACGTCGTCTCGGAGGGCCTCGACGAGATCGCGGTCACCGGCGCGTCGCACTTCTATCGCGCGCTCACCGACGCACAGACCCCTGGACGCTGAATCGGACGAGACCCGGCCGGCGGCGCTCGTCACCGGCGGCTCCCGCGGGATCGGCGCCGCGACCTGCCTGCTGCTCGCCAGGCGTGGCTGGGACGTCGCGTTCACCTACCGCAACAAGGCCACGCGCGCCGGTGCGATCGCCCGGGGGATCGGGGACCGCGGACGGCGCGCCCTGCCGGCCCGCTGCGACATCACCGATCCCGCTGCGGTGGCGGCGCTGGGGTCGGCGCTCGCGGCCTGGACGAGGGGACTGCGGCTCATCGTCCTGAACGCGTCGGGTGGGATGGAACGCGACCTCGTGGCGCAGGATCCGAATTACCCGATGCGGATCAACCGCGACGCGCAGATCGCGGTCGTCGACGCGTGCCTGCCCTGCCTGGGGCGCGACAGCACGATCTCGTTCGTGACGAGCCATTGGGCGCATCGGTACGGCAGTCTTCCGCAGCTTGCGGCGTACGAACAGGTCGCCCGGAGCAAACGCGCCGGCGAGGACACCCTACGCGCACGTCAGGACGAGCTCGCGGCCCGGGGGATCCGGCTTCTGGTCGTATCCGGGGACCTCGTCGAGGGGACGATCACCGCGAAGCTGCTCGAGCGACGCACTCCCGGCGTCGCGGCGCAGCGCGGCGAGGCCGCGGTGTCGATCGATGAGATCGCGACCGCGATCGTGGCCGCGTCGCTCGATCCGGCGGTCGCGAGCGGAACCACGATCGTGGTCGGTGCGCCGCTCGACTCTCTGGGTCGCGAGATGAGCTAGGGCGAGGGCCGTGGGGTCCGTTCGGCGGTCGGCGGATCGGAGTCCGGTCGGTCGGGGGTCAACGCGGCCGGCAGGAACGGCTCGGGCAGCAGCTCGGCCAGCGTCGTCACGCGGCGCAGGCCGCCGACGGTCCCCAGGATGACCCGGAGGCCGGGGGAAAACTCCACGAGCACCTGGCGGCAGGCACCACAGGGCGAGGGCAACCGCTCATCGTCGATGACGACCGCGATGGCGTCCCAGTCCTTCGTCTCGCCGGCGGCGACAGCGGCGAATACCGCGCACCGCTCGGCGCAGACGGTGAGCCCGTAGCTCGCGTTCTCAACGTTGGCCCCGGAATGGATCTTGTTCCGCTTCGTGCGGATCGCCGCGCCGACCTTGTACTTCGAATAGGGCGCGTGGGCGCGTTGGCGCGCCAGCGAGGCGACGCGGATGAGGTCCTCGTCCCCCGGCGGCAGCGTCATGCCGGCTTCTCCGCCGGCAGCTCTCGCACCACCCGGACCCGACGAATGCGGCGGCCCTCGACGCTCTCCACGGTGAAGCGCATTCCGGCCGCGTCCACGCTCTCGCCGGCCTTCGGGAAGCGCCCCAGGGCGTGGGTGATGAACCCGCCGAGCGTGTCGTAATTCTCGGACGACTCCAGCTCGTCGAGTCCAAAGGTCTCTTTCACTTCGTCGAACGGCACGCGTGCGTCCATCAGCGCCTCGTGATCTGAGACCGGCAGCACAAGCTCGTGCTCGACGTCGTACTCGTCGCGGATCTCGCCCACGATCTCCTCGACGAGGTCCTCGATCGTCACCAACCCCGCCGTGCCGCCGTACTCATCCACGACGATCGCGATGTGGACCTTATCCCGCTGCATCTCGCGGAGCAGCTCGTCCACCTTCTTGGTCTCGGGGATGAACTGCGCGGGGCGGAGGAACGGCCGGATCGTGATGTCCTTCTCACCGCGGGCGATCCGGCGGTAGAGGTCCTTCACATACAGGACACCGATGATCGCGTCGGCCGAGCCTTCATATACCGGGATGCGCGAGTGGCCCGCGCTGACGACGAGCTCGAGGATCCGGTCCGCGGGCGCCGTGACGTCGATGGCAACGATATCGGTGCGCGGGATCATGACCTCGTCGACGGTCGTGTCACCGAGCGCGAACACCGAATGGATCATGTCCCGCTCCCCTTCGGCCAAGACCCCCTGCGCCTCGCCAGTCTCGATGAGCGCCTTGATGTCCTCCTCGCTCACCAGCGTGCCGCTCTCGAAGCTCGCCCCGAACGGTCGGGTGATGATCCGGGTGAGGATGAACAGCACCGCGATGAGCGGCCGGGTGACGAAAATGACCAGCTCCAAGGGCCAGACCAGAACGAGGAGCACCCGCTGCGCATGGCGGTCTCCGATCGCGCGCGGCACAAAGAGACCGAACAGGACCGCGACGAGCGAGAGGATCGCGACACTGACCACGACAGCGCTCACGTCGCTGAAGACCGCTGAGATGTTGAAGAAGAAGCGCAGCAGCTCCGACAGCCGCGGGGCGATGAACGCCGCCGCGATCCCGGCGAAGCTGAAGATGACGAAAAACTCGGTCACCTGGACCGCCGCGAGATAGCGCACCCGGCGCTCGCCCATCCGCCCGGCCCGCCGGCCACGCCGGCCACGCGAGGTGAGCGCCTCGAGCAGCTCGGGCCGGTGAATGGCGTGGAGGGCGGCCTCGCTCATCGACAGGATCGCAAGGAACAGCACGAGCAGGAGCTCAAGGAACAGGAGCTGCCAGGCGACGGGATCCATCAGGCTTTCTGCACCCGCTTCTTGATCGTGCGCGCCGGGACCCCGACGGCAAGCATCCCCGGCGCCACGTCCTTCGTCACCACCGCGCCCGCGCCGGTCGCGGCGCCTTCGCCGATGCTCACCGGAGCGCGCAGCAGGGTGTCCGACCCGATGAAGGCGTCATTGCCCACGGTCGTGCGGTGCTTGCGGACGCCGTCGTAATTCATGGTGATGACTCCGGCGCCGATGTTCACCCGCTCGCCGATGTCGGCATCCCCGACGTAGCTGAAGTGATGCATCTTCGTTCCGCTGCGCAGCCGCGCGTTCTTCACCTCACCGAAGTTCCCCATCTCGACGCCGCGCTCGAGATACGCGCCGGGGCGCAGGTGCGAGAACGGGCCGACCCGCACATCGTCCTCCAGGGTCGCGCCTTCGAGCACCGAGCCTTCGACGCGGCAGCGCTCCCCGATCGTCGTGTCGCGCAAGATCGCGTACGGTCCGATCCGGCTGTCGGTCCCGATCTGCGTGGTCCCTTCGAGCACGCAGCCGCGCTCGATGATCACGTCCGCCGCGATCTGTACACCGGCGTCGACGGCCGTGGACGCCGGATCGCGGAACGTCACGCCGGCGGCCATGTGGCGTTCGCGGATCCGCGCGCGCATCGCCGTCTCGGCCGCTGCGAGCTCCGCTTGCGTGTTCACGCCGAGGCCCTCGGTGGGATCGGTCGTGCAATACGCGGCGACCGTCCGCCGATCGGCGATGGCCAGATCGACGATATCGGTGAAGAAGATCTCCCCGGTCGCGTTCGGGTGAAGGCGCGCGACCGCCAGACGAAGCCAGGGGAGCTCGAC
>JAYVCA010000068.1:0-6937 GCA_043750135.1 Chloroflexota bacterium
GTCACGGGTCGTCCGGCGGAGCGGAGGCGCCACCCCGAGGTCATATTCGATGCCGACCCGTAGGCCGAGCCGCGCGGCAGCGTCGAGATAGGCCAGGACGTCACTGTCGGAGCGCATCCCGTCAGGCCACGGATAGTGGTCCGAGATGCCATGGGGGCGGATCACCACCGAGCGGGCGCGATCCTCGAGTGACACGCGGCCATCCGAGCGGGAGGAGTGGATGTGGTGGTCGAAGAGCCTCACCTCGCCGGGTCCGGGTACCCGGACCAGGCCGCGTCGACCATCGTCCAGAGCACTCCCGAGACGAGCGTCTGTCCGCCGAGCAGCACCGGGATCGAGGCGGCGGAGGCGGCGGCGGTGAACGCGCGGACCTCCGGATCGGCGATCGCGTCCACGTCGAACAGGTCTGACGCAAAGCGTTCCGCCGGCCCGGGGCGCCAACCGAGGTGCGCGAACAGCACGCGAGAGTCGAGGAGCATGCCGTCCCCCAGCTCGGCCATCCGGGCGAAGAATTCGATCGGGCCGATGTTCGCATACAGAAAACCCAGCGCGCTCCGAGCTTCGCCGGAGACGTCACGTCCGGCGGCCTGCATCCCTCGCTCCTCGGCGAGCATCCGCACCCGGCAGGCGGTCTGGGTCTCGAGATAGGTCCACACCGGCGCGCCGACCCGTCCGGCGACAACGAGCTCGCGCTCGGGAGTGGTGATGAGCCGCATGAGCCCGTCGATCCGCGCACCAAGCTCGGCATCCCACGCGCCAAGCACCCGAAGCTCGGTCGGGCAATTCGGGTGACGCAGCAGGACCGTCGCATCCGCCGGGGTATCGACATCAAGGAGCGTCGCGGCCGATCGTGCGAGCTGCCTCGACGGGAGACCGGCCTGCTGATGAAGCAGGCGCGGCAGCGGATTGTCCGTGGCCGGGAGCGCGATCGCGGTGAGCGCGCTCGCCGGGACGAGGCCGATGAGGTCCGCGGAGTAATAGTTGTTCGACAGCACGAGCGCCTCGCTCGCCTCGAGCTCCTGCCGGAGTGACGCAAGATCGTCGCTCCGCAGGAGAGCGCCTGCCCCGGCGCCGATCGCACACAGCCGAACGAGTCCGCGTGCGGCGGCGAGGTCGGACAGCTCCTGGCCGAAATGGAATGGCTCGGTCCGTGGCGGCACGACCTCGGCGCCGGTATCGGCGAAGGCCACCCTCGCCGCCGCGTCGCTGGTCACCGCGATGAGCGGCGCGAAACCAGCCTCGCCCGCGCGGCGGAGCGTTCCGGTCCCGATCGCAATGCGGATCGCGTCCAGACGCCGTTCGACGGGGGTGTCACCACCGGCTCCGAAGAACAGGATGAGCGCGGTCGTCACGCTCCGGTCACCCGGAGGACGATAAAGGGCGCCGGTGGGCGATGCCTTCGACCCGCAGAAGGATCCCAATGGTGGCGAGCGACAGGATCAAGCCGGCAAGGGCGCGGGGACCGGCCGCGGGGAGCGAGACGAGCACCGCGAGCCACTGCGGATCGGCCCAGTCGAAGAGTCGCTCCGGATGGAAATTTACGTTGATCGGCGAGGTGTCCCAGCGTTGGTCGTAGGCCAGGGCGGCGGCGTTGAACAGCAGCAGTGACCAGCCTGCCATCACCGCGAACGCGACCCGCGCGGCACGGCGCGCGAGGAGCCCCTGCCCGATCCCCCACGCGAGCGCGGCGAACAGCACCGGTGCCTGATCATCGAGAAAGCGCGGGCCAAAGACGCGGCCGCCCCACCACTCGGTGTACGTCGCGTAGAGCGCGAGGGTGAAGCACCACACCACACCGAGTCCACGCAGCCGTCGCGCGACCGTCCCCGGCCGCCGCCAGGCGAGCACGAGGGAGCCGAGCGCGAACGCAAGATAGGGGGCGTAGATCAGAAGGCCGCGACTCGGCGAGAGCAGCAACCCATACAGGCCCACCGGAAGCGGCGTGTCGAACGGCTTGCTCCCGTAGCCCTGCTCGAATGGCTGGCCGAATGCGAGCTGGTCGTAGGCGAAGAGCGGAAGGAGTCCGAACGCGGCCGCGACGAGCAGCGCGGCGATGCGGCGTCCACCGCCGATACCCAGAACGACGAGCACGGTCGTCTGCCGGACGACCCCGCCCAGGCCGAGCGCGAGGCCCGCGGCAAGCTCGCGCCGCAGCCGGACGGGACCCTCCTGGAGGACCAGCCAGAGTGCCAGCGCGACGAAGAGATGCACCCCGGCGTGCTGCCAGAGAGCCTGCGAAGCGACCGTGCGCACGCTCGTGGCGAGCGTGTACAGGAGCGTCAGGGCCAGGGACCAGCGGGCGGTCACGAACCGCCCGAGGACCGACCAGAGGAGCAGCGTCGCCAGCGCTTCGATGATCGAAGCGGCGAGATGGCCGAGATAGAGCAGCGCGGTCGCGTTCCCCGGCGACACGCCCGCGAGGACCGCGGGTACGAGGATCGGCAGCGCGAGGATCGCGACGCCCGGCGGGAAGATCGAGCACACCTGGTCGTTCGGACCGGGAGGAGGCGGCCCCCCGGCGCTCCGCGGCGCCGCCGGCGGGACGGTCGCGGTCGAGGCACCGCAGGCCCGAAAGAAGTAGGCCTCGCGATCGATGCGGTCGGGACGCTGATCTCCCGCGACGCCGATGAACTCGTCGTAGGTGACGTCGCCGGTGCTGACGACGGTCCAGGCGAAGAGGGTGTTGGGGAGCACATCGGGCGACCAGATGACCTGCAGATTCGCGAAAGCGAGCACGACGAGGAGCAGGCCGCGCATCACCCATCGCGCGACAGGCACGCGCCGGGTCGGGTCCTCCACGTCGCGAACCCTACTCGTCACGTCCTCGGCTCATTCGTCCCTGGGCTCACTGGGCTCAATTTGGCTCGTTCGTCTCACTCGTCTCACTCGTCTCATTCGTCAAGGGCGACGACGTACGCCCGGACCGCTCGGGCCCCGCAGGCCCGTGCGGCGGCCGCTGCGTCCAACAGCGTGGCGCCGGTCGTCGCAACGTCGTCGATGAGCGCCACCCGGCCGCCGGCGAACGCTCCGGCGATCCCGACGAAAGCGGACCGAACGTTCGCCGTACGGCCCTGGCGATCGAGCCGGACCTGGGCGGTGCCCGCGCGGATGCGGTGGAGCGCGGGAATGAGCGGGACCCCGGTGTGCTCGGCCGCGACCATCGCGAGGAGCAAGGCCTGGTCGTAGCCGCGCTCGCGCCGGCGCGCCGGGTGGAGTCGCACCGCGACGATCGCGTCGAGCCGCGTGCCGCGCGCAAGGTCGCCGGCGATGAGCGTCGCCAAGAGGGCGCCGAGCTCCGCGGTCAGGCCAGACTCGTCTTTGTATTTCGCGCGTTGGATCGCCTCTCGCAGCGGTCCCTCGTAGGCGCCACAGGCCGCGATCTCGAGCCGCCCGACGACCCGCCGGACCGGGTCCGCGCCATTCCGGCAGCTCACGCAGAGCCACGAGCCGGGCGTGGAGCAGCCGGCGCAGCGCGGCGGGACGAGCAGATCGAGCAGGGTCACCGGCTTTCGAAGACGAGGTCGTCACCGGCTTGCGTGCCGGTCTCGGCGCAGGTCCCCGCGGCGATCTCGATGACCTCTTTCGCGCCGCGGGCCGCGACCACCGGCACCCAGGGATGAATGCGATGCGCGACCTTCACCACCCGCCCGTTGGCATCCACGAAGATCGCGTCGATCGCGAAGCGCATGAAGAACATCGTGATCGAGGACGTCTTCGTGATCAGCAGCGCCTCGCCCTTGGCGAGCCGGCGGTGCAGGAGGAGCCCGATGCCACGGGAGAGGAATGTGTCCGCGATGCCGCAATCGGTGGCGAGGGTCAGGCCCCGGGTGCGGTTCTGAAGACGCCGGCCCTTAGAACTGACTGCAGCTGCTCATCGCCGAGAGCGCGGCGGGCGCGAGGATGACGATGAAGAGCGAGGGGAAGATGCAGCCGATGGTCGGGAGCATGATGAGGATCGGGGCCTTCGCCGCCTTCGCTTCCGCCCGCTGCCGGCGCTCGCCGCGCATCTGCTCGGATTGGATGCGGAGGACCTTCGACATCGACACACCGAGCTGATCGGCCTGGATGATGGCCGAGATGAAGTTCGACAGCTCCTTCTGATCGACCCGCTCGGTGATCCCGCGGAGCGCTTCCTGGCGCGACTTTCCGACCCGCTGCTCCGACGCCGCGCGCTTGAATTCCTCGGAGAGCGCGCCCTTCAGCTTCTCGGTGACCTTCACCAGCGCCGCGTCGAACCCGAGGCCGGCCTCGACCGAGATCGTGAGCAGGTCGAGCGCGTCGGGCAGGGCCTCCAGGATCTCGTTCGAGCGCTTGCCGGCCTTGTTCCCGAGGTAGAAGTCGGGCGCCATGAAGCCCACGATGAGACCGCCGATCGCTCCGCCGAGCGTCTGGATCGGGTCACTGGTCATGAGGTTCGCCAGCGCCGAGATCGCCACCAGACCGACGATCGCGGCGAAGCCCTTCACCCCAAGGAAGAACTCGGTGCTCGTCGACTCCATCCCCGCGCGCTTCAGCTTGCGGGTCAGGCCGCGGACGGTGTTCGCCGGATAGAACCGTCCGACGAGCCCTGAGAGCCCACGGATGATCGGCTTGATGGTGCGGTCGCCGATCGGCCGCTGCAGCTCGAGCTCCTCGAGGCTGCGTGGGCGGACCGCGATCTGCTGCAGGCGGGCTTGCACCGGATCGAGCTGGCGGCCGAGCTGGAGCGACACGAAGACCATGAGCACCCCAAGAGTGGCAAGGACGGCGAAGATGACCGCTTCCATGTGCTGTGGCCTTCCTAGACCTTGATGTCCGTGATCTTGCGGATCGCCAGAAAGCCGATGGTCATCATGACCGCGCCGACGCCGATAAGGATCCGGCCGATCGTCTGGGTGAACAACGGCTGCATGAACGCCGGATTGATCGCGTTCAAGGCCGCGCCAAGAGCGATCGGAAGGAAGGCGACGAGGTAGCCCGACACCCGACCCTGCGCGGTAAGAGTGTTGATCTCAGCCTTGATGCGGACACGCTCGCGGATCGTGAACGCGATGGTGTCGAGGATCTCCGCGAGGTTGCCGCCGACCTGTTGCTGGATGCCGATCGCGGTGACCATGAGGTCGAGGTCATCGCTCTTGATCCGCCGGACAAGGTTGTTCAGCGCCTCTTCCATGCCGAGCCCGAGGTTCACCTCGCGGACGACCCGGCCCATCTCTTCGCTCATTGGCGCCGCCGCCTCGCGGGACACGAGCTCGATCGCCTGGAGGAAGCTCGAACCTGAGCGCAGCGCGTTGGAGAGGAGGCTGGTGGTGTCGGCGAGCTGTTTGTTGAACGCCTTCAGCCGGCCGCTGATCCGGCGCCCGACCCACATCCGCGGCAGGAAATAGCCGAGCACGAATCCGAACAACCCGCTGAGAGGGTCCTTGAACAGAAAGAGGAGAAGGCCAAGGCCGAGCGACAGGCCGATCCGGATGTAGTAGTACTCGGCGACGCGGAGCTGCAGGCTGGCGCGGGCGAGATCCCGCTGCACCTTTGTCGCGAAGCGTTTGTCCTCGACGTCCGAGGAGAGCGTCGCGAACGGGTCGACTTCCTTCCGCAGGCTCTTCTTCTTCTTCCGGGTACGGCCGCTCTGCTTGTCCTTCGCTTGCTCGGAGCCGCTCGCATAGCGCGCCATACGCGACTCGACGCTCTGGGAGCCGCCGCGGAGGAGCGAGGAGGCCCCCCAGAAGAACAGCAGGACGCCGACGAACAGCCCGGCGGGGATGGCGTACTGGGTCATCGCAGGCCTTGGCTCATATCCCCGAAGACGCCCTGCGGCAGACGGATGCCCGCCGCCTCGAACTTCTCGGAGAACTTGGGACGGATGCCGGTCGGGCGGAGCCGGCCGATGACCTTCCCGTCCACGTACCCGGTCTGTTCGAACACGAAGACGTCCTGGAGGATGATCGCGTCGCCTTCCATGCCCTGGACCTCGGTGACGTGCGTGACCTTTCGCGAGCCATCCTTGAGCCGCGAGATCTGCACGATGACATCGAGCGCGCTTGCGATCTGCTCCTTGATGGCGCGGGACGGGAGGTCCACGCCGGCCATCAGGCACATCGTCTCGATGCGGGCAAGCATGTCGCGTGGCGAGTTCGCGTGGCCCGTCGACAACGAGCCGTCGTGGCCGGTGTTCATCGCCTGGAGCATCGACAGCGCCTCGCCGCCACGGATCTCGCCGACGACGATCCGCTCAGGCCGCATCCGCAGGGAGTTCTTTACCAGATCCATGATCGTGATCGCGCCCTTGCCCTCGATGTTCGCGGCGCGCGACTCGAGCCGGACGACGTGGTCCTGGACGAGCCGCAGCTCCGCGGCGTCCTCGATGGTGATGATCCGCTCGTCCTCGGGGATGAAGCCCGACATGATATTCAGGAGCGTGGTCTTGCCTGACCCGGTGCCGCCGGAGATGAACATGTTGAGTCGGGCTTCGACGCACGCCCGGAGGAACTCCATCATCTCCTCGGTCGCGGTCCCGAACTTGATGTAATCCTGGACCTGGATCCGATACTTTGGGAACTTCCGGATCGTGACCACGGGACCATTGAGCGCGAGCGGCGGAATGATGATGTTCACCCGCGAGCCGTCGGGGAGACGGGCGTCCTCGTACGGCTTCGACTCGTCGACCCGTCGGCCGATCGGCGCGATGATCCGCTCGATGACCCGCATGACATGCTCATCGCTCTGGAACGTCACATCGGACAACAGCAGCTTGCCCTTGCGTTCGATGTAGACCCGGAACGGCCCGTTCACCATGACCTCGGTGATCGTGTCGTCGTTCAACAGTGGCTGGATCGGACCGAAGCCAAGGATCTCGTCGACGATCTGATCGAGCATCCGCTGACGCTCGACCCGGGTGATGACCATGCCTTCCTCGTCGAGGTAGCGGTTGAACATCTCTTCGATGTTCGACCGGACC
>JAYVCA010000069.1:0-4061 GCA_043750135.1 Chloroflexota bacterium
GGGCGCGCCGAGGCGCGAGACCTGGACCCAGGGACCGTTGGTGTTGGAGGTGCCATCGCCATTGAGGACGGTGACCTTCTGGCGGTACGCGGTGGTCCAGCCACCGAGGACGGGGGTCTTCGTCGTGGTGACGTCGCCGCCGTCGTTGGTGAGCTTGTTCGCCGGGACCTGGAGCGCGAGGGTGAGGACGTTGTATCCGGAAAGATCATCCTTGCCGCCGCCCTTGTTCCCAGGGGCACCGGGACGGATGGTCAGGAGGTCGAACGTCGCGCCGAGGTCGACGTAGAACGGATCGTCACGCTGGCCGGCGAAGATCTTGGTCCCATCGGTACCGATGCAGACCGCGCTGGCAGCGAGAGCGTCGTAGTTCGGCGTGGACTTCGGGCCGATGTTGTTCGGCGGGACCACGCAACCGTTCGCGATGTCGGTGTACGAGCCGTCGGAGAGACGGCGGGTCACCTTGTAGTACTGGCGAACGTTCCAGTTCGGGTCGTTGAGCGTCATGATCGGACCGGTGTTGTAGAGGAACGTGTTCTTGTTCTGCAGCACGGTCTTGAACGTGAAGACGTACTGGATGTCGGTGAGGTTGTCACCGTTGTCGTCGACGTTGATCGCGTAGAGCACGTCGTCACCGAACCGGTAGAAGTTCGGGCCGCCCGCCGGCTCCTGGAACGGGAGGTAGTTCGCGATGAGGTTGACCGAGTTCGGAGCGTCGGCGCTCCGGAACATGTAGAAGTCCGTGCCGTCGGCGACCGGATCCTGGCTGGTCATCGGGGCCTCGCGGTGGCTGGAAGCGCCACCGAAGGACGGGACGATCGCAAGCGCGAGGAGGGCAGCCGCCGTCAGGACTGAGACGATGCGACGGGAACGTGGCATGGGCCGTAAGACCTTTCCCCCATTTTGTGAACGGGTATTCCAGGGATACCCTCGGTTCCGGACCCCGGGCTCCCTGTTCTAGAAAGGGCTACGAAGGCTCACCCAGACCGGATTCCACCGTTTCAAAATTGTCACGTGGCGCTTCGGCGCTCGGTGTCGCTGGGCTGCCGGGCCGGCCTAGCGGTTGCGGGCGATCACCTCGGAGAAGAGATCGCGGTACTTCTCGACGACGACCGGCCAGGTGTACGTGCGCTCCACGAAGGCCCGGCCGTTCGCCCCCAGGCGCCGAGCGAGCTCCGGCCGCTCCAGGAGCAGGCCCAAGAGCTCGGCAAATTCCGCAGCCGAGCCGTACGGGAGCCCCGCCCCGGCGCGACGGGACATGCTCGCGAGCACCGGGGAGCGGGCCGAACAGATGGTCGGTTTTCCCATCGCCCAGGCCTCGAGGGTGACCAGCGAGAGCGACTCGAGTCGGCTCGGATGCACGTAGGCGGTGCAGGCGGCGAACGCGTCGAACTTCTCGGCATCACCCAGCCGCCCCAGGTGGCGGATGTCGGAAGCTGTCGGGATCGTCATCTCGGGGTGGCCGATGAGCACCAGGCTCGCGCGCCCCGGATACGCCGCTCGAAAGCGAGCCCAGTGATCGAAGAGCTCGGGGCAGCCCTTGGATTCGACGATCCGGCCCACGTACAGGAAGAACGGCCCTTCGATCCCGTGCCGGGCGCGGAACCGCTCGGCCGAGGCATCGGGCGGCAGGTCGATGCCCACGCCGACGACCTCGTGCGGCACGCGCTGGTTCCCAAAGCGTTGATGGACCAGGTCCCGCTCTTCGACGGTGTTGTAGGCCAACGCGCGTGGGGCGTGAAACACCGGCCTGTACGCCGCGAGCGCGATGGCCGGCTCGTCGTGCGCGGTCGGGACGACCACCGCGCGCTCGGGCACGAGCGGGACACCGCGGACCGTCGGGTAGTAGATGTAGGTGAAGAACAGGACGACGTCGTAGTCGCGGCCATGCCGGTGGAGGTGATCGAGGAGCTCCGGCGCGTAGGGGCCCTGCGCGTCGATGAAGGCGCGCTCGTCGTCGAGCGTGTGCGACGCAGCGAACGCCGCTCGCTCGTACCGCCGGAACGGCTGCCGGCGCGGATGGAGCACCGGGAATCGGTGGACCGGCACGCCGTCGACCTTGCCGGTGCCGGCGATGAAGGCGTGCTCCCAGGTCCAGTAGT
The DNA here is from genome assembly GCA_043750135.1 of Chloroflexota bacterium. Taxonomy (GTDB): domain Bacteria; phylum Chloroflexota; class Limnocylindria; order P2-11E; family P2-11E; genus UBA4735. Next base: position 2,100 of record JAYVCA010000069.1, read on the forward strand.
CCTTCGCCGTCGTCGTCGCCACCTCGATCGCGTAGTGCGCTTTCAGGCGGTTCACCAGCTCGCGGGCGTGGGTCTCCGCGCCGCCGGCGACGTCGCCGTAGCGCTGCACCACCACCAGCACGCGCTCAGGCATGCACCAGCTCCACCAGCGTCTCGAGCCGATCGTCAAACGCGTCCCAGGCGCATTCCTCGGTCACCCAGCTCCGGCCGGACGCACCGCGCGCCGGGGCGTCGGCGAGCAACGCGCGCAGCTCGTCGGCGAACGCGTCATGGCTCGCGTAGGTCCGGCCGCCGGACGCCCGTCGCACCTGACCCGCGGTCACGGCGTTCCACGCGGGCACGAGGACCGGCGTGCCGACCTGCCAGGCTTCCAGCAGCACGATGCCCAGGCTTTCGAATCGCGACGGAAGGACGAGCACATCGGCCGCGTCCAGCAGATCGGCCTTCTCGCTATCGCTCACCCGCCCCAGCGCGCGGATATCGGCGCCATCCGGGATCGGCAGCGCCGGGCTTCCCGGGTTGCCGGCGAGCACGAGCGTGCCGGCGCCGCCGCTCTCGCGATAGGCCGACCAATCGGCGATGAGCTCATCGCAGCCCTTCCCCGCGGTGACCTGACCGAGGTAGGCGACGAGCGGGCCGTCGATCTGGTGACGGGCGCGGAATGCCGCGCCGTCGCCCGAGGGCGGCGGATCCATGCCGAGTCCGAGGACGACGCCCGGGACCTGATCGTTGTGGAAGCGGCGCTGCACCAGCGCGCGCTCCTCCGGGGTGAGGTAGCCGATCGCCCGGGGCAGCTGGAAGAGGGCGCGGTAGGGGGCCAGGCCAAGGGCCATCTCATCGTGCGCGGTCGAGATGAGGATCGCCTTGTGCGGCACGATGGGGAGGCCGAGGACCGTTGGCGCATAGATGTAGGTGTAAAAGATGATCGCGTCGTAGCGGTCGGAGTGGCGATGCAGGAACTCGTAGAGCGCGGGCACGTGCGGCCCCTGGATCCGCGGCCACTCCAGCTCGTCGGCGAGGGTGTGATCGGATCCGTGGACCTTCGTTTCGAAGGCCTTGAAGTCAGGACTTCGGCCGGCTTCCACCGGGAACCGGTGGACCAGGAGGCCATCGACCTCGCTCGTCCCGGCGGCAAAGTGGGGCGCCCAGGTCCAGTAATCGAGCGCGGTCGTCGTCGCGATATCCACGGTGTGACGGAGCGCCAGTCGTCTCGCCACGACCCGCGCATGACCCTCGGACCCGCCCACGACATCGCCGCCATAGCGCTGGACGACGATGAGGATCTTCACGGAAGATCGACCAGGTAGCGCGAGGCGATCCTCTCCGGCGCGAGCATCCGCCGCAGGATGGCGACCTGATCGACCAGCCGCGCGTAGGTCTCGGGTCGCTGGATGTCGCGCATCGCGTCGGCGAGCTCGCCGGTGTCGCGCGCGGTGAGGCCGGCGCCCCCATAGAGCCGGAACCCGGGAATGCTGGAATAGATCGCCGGGAGTCCGGCCCAGACCGCCTGCGTCGCGATCGCGCTTTGGAAGATGTCGTCGTAGTAGAGGACGACGCAGTCCGAGGCAGCGACGTGTTCGCCCATCGTCTCGAACGCGGTGTTCACGATGACGTTCCCCGCCCCTCGCTCGGCGATGAATGCCATCACCTGGTCGAAATACTCCGGCTCGCGCCCCGAGCGTGTCCCGGACAGGACGAGCGTCGCGTCGGCCGGAAGCGCGCGGATGATCTCGATGAAGCGCTTGCGCGGGAAGAAGAAGCCGGGAGAGATGAACAGGAACCGGTCGGTCGGCAACCCCAGCTTCTCGCGCAGCGCGCGCTTCGCCGCGGCATCGCGCGGCAGCGTGGTGTCCTCCAGCGGCATGACCACCAGCGGCAGCTGCTCGACCTTGTCGTGGTCGTTCGTGAGCAGGCCGACCCAGTGCTGCGAGCGATCGGAATGCGTGATGATCCGCCGCGGCA
>JAYVCA010000070.1:0-12664 GCA_043750135.1 Chloroflexota bacterium
CGCCGGATGCAGATGATCTTTCAGGATCCCTACGCCTCGCTGAACCCGCGGATGACCGTCGGCAACATCATCGGCGAGCCGCTCGAGGTCCATAAGCTCGCGAGCGGGAAGGCGAAGACCGAGCGAGTCCAGGAGCTGCTGAAGATCGTGGGCCTGAACCCGTACTTCACCAACCGCTACCCGCACGAGTTCTCCGGCGGCCAGCGCCAGCGCATCGGCGTCGCCCGCGCCCTCGCCGTCGAGCCGGACTTCATCGTCGCTGACGAGCCGATCTCGGCGCTCGACGTGTCCATCCAGGCACAGGTGATCAACCTGCTCGAGGAGCTCCAGGACAAGTTCAACCTCACCTACCTGTTCATTGCGCACGATCTGTCGGTCGTTCGCCACATCAGCGACCGCGTCGCGGTCATGTACCTCGGGAAGATCGTGGAGCTCGCCGACAGGGTCGACCTGTACGACCGGCCGCTGCACCCGTACTCCCAGGCGCTGCTCTCGGCGGTACCGATCCCCGACCCGTCGATCGAGCAGAAGCGCAAGCGGATCATCCTGACCGGCGACGTGCCGAGCCCGGTGAACCCACCGACCGGTTGTCGCTTCCACACCCGCTGCTGGAAGGCGCAGCAGATCTGTGGCGAGGTCGACCCGGAGTTCATCGAGCACGCTCCGCGGCACTGGGCGGCCTGCCATTTCCCCGGTGCGTAGCCCATACGGGCGAATGAAGGCTCCCTCCGGTTCGAACCGCCCGGGCGGCGCTGGGGTAGGAAGGTATGGACATCCAGCCGAGCGGGCGGCACGTACACTCCGCGCACGCCGGCTCAGCGAAAGGACCAGGGAGAGGGCATGAGACAGCACCGTTCCAGCCGTCAGTTCATCAGCATCGTCGTCGCCGCGGCGATCGTCGCCACGGCCTGCGCCGCTCCGAACACGCAGGGAGGAGCGTCCTCCGGACCAGGAGCGCAGCCGGTCGCCGGCGGCCGCTTCGTCGAAGGCTCGTTCTCTGATATCAAGACCCTCCAGCCGGTCCTGGTGAACGACGTCCCGTCGAGCACCGTCACCAGCCGGATCTACGAAGCGCTGGTCCAGGTCGACCCGAAGACGGGTGAGATCAAGCCGAACCTCGGCAAGTGGACCGTCTCGTCGGACGGCCTCACCTACAGCTGGGAGCTGGAGGCCGCGGCGAGCTGGTCGGACGGCAAGCCGATCATCGCCCAGGACTTCCTCACCGGCCTCACCCTCGTCGCGAAGAGCAAGAAGACCGTCCGGAAGTCCAACTTCAACGACATCGTCGGCTTCAAGGACCTCTCCGAGGCGAAGATCACCGAGCTCACTGGCTTCAAGATCGACTCCGCGAACCCGAAGAAATTCACGGTCACCTTCACCAGAGTGTTCTGCCCGGCGTTGGTGAACGCGTTCGGCGGGAACTACGTCCTGCCGACCCAGGTCTACGGGAAATACGCGACCAAGGAGAGCAAGGACGAGATCGACACCGCGCCGGAGAATGACAATCCGACGGTCGCGAGCGGTCCGTTCAAGTTCAAGGAATGGAAGAAGGGCGACCAGGTCGTCCTGGACAAGAACGTCGGGTACTGGAAGGGCGCGGCCCTGATCGACCAGTACATCTACAAGGTCGTCGCCGACTCGACCGTCCTCGCGGCGCAGCTGAAGACCGGTGAGCTCACCTACGGCACGATCGAGGCGAAGGACTACGACGACATCGCCAAGGTCGATACGCTCCAGGTCAAGGAGTTCCAGCAGCTCAACTACACCTATATCGGGTGGAACGTGAAGAGCACGACCGCGCCGGCGCTGCAGGACAAGAAGATCCGGCAGGCGCTCGCGTACGGCCTGGACATGGACTCCGTGGTGAAGAACATCGTGTTCGGCCACGGGACGAAGATGGTCTCGCACCACCCGAGCGTGTCGTGGGCCGCCCCGCAAGGCTCGCTCGAGGCGTACAAGTTCGACAAGACCAAGGCCGAGGACCTCATCAAGTCCGCGGGCTACACCAAAGGCACCGACGGCTTCTACGCCAAGGATGGCAAGCCGCTCGCCTTCAGCATCGTCGCCAACTCGGGCAACAAGACCCGGGAGACGCTGCTGCAGATCGCCGCGGAGCAGTACAAGGGTATCGGCGTGAAGGTCGAGGCGAAGCTCGAGGCGTTCGAGACGATGGTCGACAAGCTCAGCACCGGCAGCCAGGAGATCCAGGGCTGGATCATCGGCTGGTCGCTCGGCGCCGAGCCTGACCCGTACGGCATCTGGAGCAAGACGAACATCCCCGACCCGGCCACCAAGAAGACCGGATTCAACTTCGGCGCGTTCACCGCGCCGGGCTTCGAGGAGTCGATGGAGCAGGGCCGCACCCCGACGAACGGGGACTGCTCGCAAGCCTCGCGGAAGAAGGCCTACGAGAGCTTTAACAAGATCTTGAACGACGAGCAGCCGTACAACTTCGGCTTCTCCCCGAACGCGATCGCCGTCGCCCAGAAGACGCTCCAGGAGTTCAAGCCGGACACCTTCAGCACCTACTGGAACATCGAGAAGTTTTGGTTCAAGCCGTAGCTAGGCCCGCGTAGGAACGTCGGGGCGCCCTGTCCACAGGGGGCGCCCCGGCCCATCCGGAGCAATTCGAGCCATTCCCACCAGGGGGGATCACGCATGCGCAGGTACATCGCGCGCCGGCTGCTGTACGCCATCCCCACGCTCATCGCGATCTCGCTCGCCACATTCCTGCTGACGCGCCTCTCGCCGGGCGATCCGATCCGCCTGTTCACCTTCGGCGACCCGAACATCACCGAGGAGGACCGCCAGGCCCTCGCGCACGCCTACGGTCTGGACCTTCCGCTCCCGCAGCAGTACCTGAACTTCCTCGGCGGCGCGGTGAAGGGCGACTTTGGGACCTCGATCCTGTATCACAAGCCCGCCGGCCCGCTGGTCATCGAACGCCTGGGGATCACGATGCAGCTCGCGGCGGTCGCGCTGGTCCTCCAGTTCCTCATCGGCGTCCCGCTCGGGGTCCTCGCGGCGCTTCGGCGCGGGACCTGGGTAGACGGGGTCATCCGCGTGTTCGGCGTCGTCGGACACGCCGTCCCGAGCTTCGGGCTCGGCCTGCTCATGATCACCCTGTTCTCGGTGACCCTGCGCTGGCTGCCAAGCCAGGGCTACCTCACGATCGGGCATGGCGACTGGGACATCGTCGACCGCTTCCGGCACATGCTCATGCCGGCGTTCGTCCTGGCCCTCACCGGCATCGCGAACTACTCGCGCTACTTGCGCGCCGAGACCCTCGATGTCCTGCGACAGGACTTCATCCGTACCGCGCACGCGAAAGGGCTGCGCGAGAGCGTCGTCACCCGGGTCCATGCCCTCCGCAACGCGCTCATCCCTGTGGTCACCGCGCTCGGCGGGCTTCTTGCCTTCCTGGTGTCGGGAGCCGTCGTCATCGAGCAGGTCTTCACCTGGCCGGGGATCGGCCAGTTCGCCTACAACTCGGTGCGGCAGAAGGATTTCCCGGTCATCATCGCTTCGGTGATGATCTCGAGCGTGCTCCTTGTCATCGGCTACATCGTGCGCGACATCCTGTACGCCGTGGCCGATCCGCGGATCAAGGTGAGCTGATGACGGCGGCGGATCACGCGATCGCGGCGGCCGGTCCGGGGGTGGAGCTTCGCGCCTCGCGAAGCCTCTGGAGCGACGCGTGGTACACGTTCCGCCACGACCGGATCTCGATGGTCGCGACCGGCGTCCTCCTCGTGCTCGTCGTCCTGTCGCTCGGGGCACCGCTGTTCGAGCGGTACGTCTTCGATTTCCGCTACGACCAGCAGGACCTCTTTCACGCTTTGGCGAAGCCGACGATGGACCCGCCCGCCTACCTCCTGGGCTCGGACGAGATCGGCCGCAGTCAGATCGTCCGGCTCCTGTACGGCGGACGGGTTTCGCTCGCTGTCGGCTTTTTCGCCGCGGCGGTGCTGCTCGTCGTCGGGGTGACCGTCGGGCTCGTCGCCGGCTACCTCCGCGGCGTCACCGACGATGCGGTGACGTTCAGCGTCACGGTGTTGAACTCGATCCCCCAGCTCTTCCTGTTGCTCATCGTCGCCGCGCTGTTCTCGCCGGGCCCGCCGACGCTCATCCTCATCCTCGGCCTGCTCGGCTGGACCGGTACCGCGAACTTCGTGCGCGGGCAGACCTTCGCCGTCCGCGAGCGTGAGTTCATCATCGCCGCGCGCACGATCGGGGCGACGGGCGGGCGGATCATGCTCCGGCACGTCCTGCCGAACGTGCTCCCGTTCATCTTCGTGCTCGCGATGATCGACGTTGGCGGGCTCATCCTCACCGAGTCCGCGCTCAGCTACCTCGGTCTCGGGATCCAGCCCCCCACGCCGAGCTGGGGGAACATGCTCACGAACGCGACGCAATATATGGGTCGAGCCTGGTGGCTGGTCGTCTCGCCTGTCTCGGCGATCTTCCTCACCGTCCTGTGCCTGTACCTCATCGGCGATGGCCTTCGCGACGCCCTGGACCCGCGTCTGCGCGCGTCGTGAGCTCCGCGGGCCGGGGCGCATCCTGATCCGGATCCGCCTCAGCTCCCTCCTGCTCGCCGTCGCGCTGGTCGCCTGTTCGGCCGTGCCGGCGCCGGAGGCCACTCCCCCAGTGAGCCCGGCGAAGGCGACGGCGAGCGCTGCCGCGACCCGCGTCCCCACCGGGGGCACCCTGCGGGTCGGCCTGCCCGGCGAGATCGGCCTCCTCGACCCGGGGGGCGGAGACGCTGCCGCCGAGCCGATCCTGCGCCAGCTCTACGAGGGTCTGGTCGACCGCGTCGGGGATCACATCGTCGGCCGGCTCGCCACGAAATGGAGCGTCGCCGCCGACGGACGGACCTGGACCTTCACCCTCCGTCCGGGCGTGCTGTTCCATGACGGGTCCTCGCTCGACGCCGCCGCCGCCGCGCGCAGCCTGAGCCGGGCGAGCGACCGCATCGGCGGAGCGGTCGATGACGTCATCGAATCGGCGACTGCGACCGACGCAGGCACCCTTACCGTGGTCACCCGGACGCCGTTCGCGCCGTTCCTCTCCCTGCTTGGCTCGCCTCGGTACGCGATCGTCCGCACCGGGGTGCCGAATGTCGGGACCGGTCCGTTCCTCCTGCGTACGGGGGCCGCGACCTCGCGCCCGCTCACGCTCGATCGCAACCCGGCCTATTGGCGCAGCGACGCCGGCGGCACTGCGCTCCCGTACCTGGACCGCATCGTGTTCCAGACCTACCCGGACCCCGCGGCGCAGGTGGCGGCGCTGCGCAGCGGTGCGGTCGACCTGGTCACCGAGCTGCCGATCGCGGATGTGCAGACCGTCCGCGCCGACCCCAGCCTCCAGCTTGTGGCCCGACCGCCGGAGGCCGTGTTGTCGCTCGCGATGAACCTCCGGCAGTCCCCGCTCGACGATCTCCGGGTGCGTCAGGCGATCGCGGGCGCCATCAACCGCCGCGCGCTCGTCGATCGGCTGTACGCCGGTGAGGGCCGCCCGGCGACGCAATTCCCGCCGCCCGGAACACTGGGCTATGACGACTCGATCCTCGAGTTCTCGCGCAACGATCCGGACGGGGCCAAGAAGCTCTTGGCCCAGACCGGAAAGCCGGCGATCGAGATCGATCTTTGGTATGTGCTCGGCGCGCCACCGTCGCGGCCGGACCTGCGGCGGGTCGCGGAGTCGATCGCCGCCGACCTCGCCGCCGTCGGCATCATCGCAAACGTCAAGACCATCGACTACGTCACCTTCGTCCTCTCGGTCCGCGACAACCGGTATCCGCTCTGGATCGACAGCACCACGCTGATCACCGGCGACCCGGATGAGCTTCTCGGTCGACTCTTCATCCCCCCCGGACAGCAGCTCGCGGGCGGGGCCGATCAGCCGACCTTGGGCGGCGGCTGGATCGATCGTGAATCCGCAGGCCTGCTGCGCAAGGCGCGGATCGAGCACGACGAGAGCAAGCGATCGGAGCTCTACAAGCAGGTCTCGAAGATCGTCCAGCGCGAGATACCGCGGGTGCCGCTGGTCTGGAGCACCGCACCAGCGGCGGCGACGAAGAAGGTCATCGATCCGCTGGCGTTCTGGTCGGGCGCGGCGGCGATCGGAAAGTAGTCCGAGCCGCGGCCGTCGAGCGCTCGCCTCCGGCGCGGAGCCGGGCGTGTACGCTCGGACGGTCATGATGATGGGCGGCGGGGCACACGGATTCATGTGGGGCGGCGCCGGCGGTCGCGGACGCGCGAAGCCGTCGCTCGGGGTGTACCGCCGGCTGCTCGGGTTCGTCCGTCCGTACCGCCGGAACCTGGTGCTCGCCGCGGCGCTGCTCATCCTCTCCACCGTGCTCGGACTGGTGTGGCCGCAGGTGGTCCTGCGGGTCCTCGACCTCGGGCTTGCGGACGGGAGGCTGCTCGACCGGCTCATCCTGGCGCTCATCGCGGTCCTGCTCGTCCGGGCGGTCATCGACGGTGCGCGGCAGTACGTCATGACCTGGACCGGAGAACGTGTGATCTTCGACCTGCGGATGGCGATCGTCCGGCACCTTCAGTCCCTCTCATTGGCGTTCTTCACCCAGCGGAAGACCGGGGAGCTCATGTCGCATGTCACCAGCGACGCCACGCTCGTCCATGGCGTCGTCACCCAGACGATCATCTCCGTGCTCGGCCAGGTGCTCACGCTCGTCGGCGGCCTGGTCGTCATCTTCGTGATGAACTGGCGGCTCGCACTGCTCACGCTCGTCGTCGCCCCGCCGATCGGTCTCCTCGGTCAGTACCTCGGCCGGCGCATCCGGTCCCTCTCCCGTGAGGCCCAGGATGCGCAAGGGGAGGCCGTTGGGGTGCTTCAGGAGGCGATCGCCGAGATCCGCACGGTGCAGGCGTTCACCCGCGAGGGCTACGAGGCCGACCGCTTTCACGACAAGCTCCTGGTCACCTTCAGCGCGGTGCTCCGTCGCGCGCGGCTCTCCTCAACGCTCTTCCCGCTCATCGGGTTCCTCGGCTTCTTCGCCTCGATCGTGGTGCTCTGGTACGGCGGTCACCAGGTGATCGCCGGGGAATCCACGCCCGGCCAGCTCGTCGCGTTCCTGCTGTACGCCGGGATGGTCGCCGGCCCGGTCGGCGGTCTCGCGTCGCAGTGGACCCAGGTCCAGGAGGCCTTTGGCGCCGCGGACCGGATCTTCGCGCTGCTCGACACCGCCCCGGCGGTCGCCGACGCGCCCGACGCGGCGGTCCTCGCTCGAGGCGACGGCGAGATCGCGTTCCACACGGTGTCGTTCCGCTACCAGCAAGGCCCGCTCGTGCTCGACGACGTCACCGCGGTCTTCCGGGCGGGCGAGACGACCGCCCTGGTCGGTCCTTCCGGCGCCGGCAAGACGACGCTGGTGAGCCTGGTCGACCGTTTCTACGATCCGACCGGCGGGCGCATCACGATCGACGGCCTCGACCTCCGCGCGGTCACGATCCATTCGCTGCGCGAGCGGATCGCGGTCGTGCCGCAGGAGCCGGTCCTCTTTGCCACGAGCATTCGGGACAACATCCGGTACGGCCGGCTCGGCGCCGCGACCGCCGAGATCGAGGCGGCGGCCCGGGCGGCGAACGCGACGGAGTTCATCCAGCGGCTCCCCGAGCGCTATGACACCGTCGTCGGCGAGCGTGGGGTGAAGCTGTCGGTCGGCCAGCGGCAACGGATCGCCATCGCGCGCGCGCTGCTGCGAGACGCGCCGATCCTGCTCCTCGACGAAGCGACCTCGTCGCTCGACAACGAGAGCGAGTACCTGGTGCAGGAGGCCCTTGGCCGGCTCATGACCGGGCGCACCACGATCGTGATCGCGCACCGGCTCACCACCGTGGAGACCGCTGACCGGATCCTCGTGCTCGAGCGCGGCCGCATCGTCGAGGACGGGCCACATGCCGCACTCCTCGCTCAGAACGGCCTGTATCGCCGGCTCTACACCCGAGCGTTCGCGCCCGAGGTGCCAGCCCAAGGTGCCGAAGGGGACGGGTCGGGGGATGCCGACCGCGGCCTACCCGTAGCGGTCGGGATGGATCCAGGGGGCCAGGCTCATCGCGACCAGATCGGCGAACGCGCCGGTCCGTGAGACCGCTCCGGCGGTGAGCAAGCCGATCGCGCCCGCGGCCGACTTGCTGTCTTGGACTCCGAACATCGCATCGATCAGCGTCCCCAGCTCCGTCCCGGCTTCAAGGCCCGCTTTGAGCGATGGCGGCAGGAGCATCCGCAGCCCGCTCGCGTAGCCCGCGCGTCCGGCGCGGTCGACGGCCACGACCCAGGAGAGGAGCCAGACCCGCGGCCCCTCGATCAGGACGCCACCCTCCAGCCCGAACCCGATATCCGCGTCGCCGAGCGCGCGGGCCGCGTCCGCCCGCGCCTCGGCGCCGTCGCGGGTCGCTTGGTCGCCGAACGGCTGGTCCCCGGCGCCGGAGGGCACCGCGATCGCGTCCAGCACGCACTCGGGCGCAAGCCGTGCGAGCGCAGCGCGCACCGCGGCGATCTTCGCCGGGTTCGTCGAGCCCAGCGCGGCGCGCCGGAACAACAGCGGCATCCACCGATTGTCACCGCCCGGCGCTTTGAGTAGAATTCCGACTGTAGTGCTCGGAAATTCACCGGTCCCCACCGCGTTCCATGTCTCGACCCGGGGCGAGTACGGGATGCGGCTGATGGTCGATCTCGCGCGGCATCACGGGCAGGGGAGCGTCTCGCTCCATGCGGTCGCCTTGCGCGAGGCGCTTCCGGAGGCGTACCTCGAGCAGCTCGTCGCGGTCCTGCGCAAGGCCGGCCTGGTGACCGGCAAACGCGGTGCCGGAGGCGGGTACGTGCTCGCCCGCGCTCCCGCGGAGATCACGGCCGGGGACATCGTGCGCGCGCTCGAGGGCCCGATCGAGCCCCAGATCTGCACCGCGGAAGGCGATCCGGTCGTGAACTGCGTGCGCGAGCCGGACTGCGGCACCCGGCTCGTCTGGACCAAGCTCCAGTCCACCATCGCGCAGGCGCTCGACGGCATGACGCTCGCCGAGCTCGCCCACTCGTCCACGCCCGCGCTTCCGCGTACCAACGGGGTCTAATAGGAGGTCACGTGGCAACTCTCGAGATCAAAGACCTTCACGTCCGCATCGATGACAAGGAGATCCTCAAAGGGATCGACCTGGTCGTCCGGAGTGGCGAGGTCCACGCGATCATGGGTCCGAACGGCTCGGGCAAGAGCACCCTCTCGCTCACGATCATGGGTCACCCCCGGTACAAGGTCACCCGCGGATCGGTCACCGTGGACGGGCGCGACGTCCTCTCGTTGCCGGTCGACGAGCGCGCGCGCCTCGGCCTGTTCCTCGCGTTCCAGTACCCGTCGGCGATCCCCGGCGTCTCCGTCGCGGCATTCCTGCGGACCGCGCTGAACGCGCGACGCGCGGACCCGGCGGCCGGCACCAAGAACGATCTGCCGATCCCCCAGTTCCGCAAGCTCCTCGCGGAGAAGACGAAGCTCCTCGAGGTGCCCGATAGCTTCATCACCCGCGCGGTGAACGACGGCTTCTCCGGCGGCGAGAAGAAGCGCCTGGAGATGCTCCAGATGCATATGTTCTCGCCGACGATGGCGATCCTCGACGAGACCGACTCCGGCCTCGACATCGACGCCCTGAAGACGATCGCGAGCGGGATCGAGACCCTCCACACGCAGAGCGCCGAGACCGGCATCCTGCTCATCACGCATTACGAGCGGATCCTCCGCTATGTCCAGCCGGACTATGTCCACGTGCTCGTCGATGGGCGGATCGTCCGCACCGGCGGCCGCGAGCTCGCGTCCGAGCTGGAGAGCAAGGGCTACGACTTCGTCCGTGCCGTCTACGAAGAGCCGGTCGAGGTGGCGGCGCGCACATGAGCGCGGTCGCGGCGAAGGTAGCCGGCCCGCTCGACGTCGCACGCATCCGCGCCGATTTCCCGGTCCTCGCTCGGACCGTGCACGGCGGCAAGCGTCTGGTGTATCTCGACAACGCCGCGACGAGCCAGAAGCCGCAAGCGGTGATCGACGCGATGTCGGCGGTCTACACCGAGCACAACGCGAACATCCACCGCGGCGTCTACGAGTTCAGCGAGACCACCACCGCCGCCTTCGAGGGCGCCCGCGAGAAGGTCGCGCGGTTCATCAACGCACCCCAGACGCGCGAGGTCATCTTCTGCCGCAACGCGACCGAGGGTACGAACCTGGTGATGAACACCTGGGCCCGTGAGCACATCGGGGCCGGCGATCGGATCGTCACCAGCGTGCTCGAACACCACTCGAACTTCGTGCCCTGGCAGCAGCTCTGCCAGCAGGTCGGCGCCGAGCTCGTGGTCGTCGATGTCGACGACGATGGGCGCCTGCGGCGTGACCAGTTCACCGCCGCGCTGGCGCGAGGTCCGAAGCTCGTCGCGATCACCCAGACGAGCAACGGCCTCGGGGTGGTGAACCCGGTGAAGGAGCTCGCGGCCGAGGCACACCAGGCGGGAGCCCTCATCCTGGTGGACGCCGCGCAGTCGGTCCCGCACCTCCCGGTCGACGTCCAGGACCTTGACTGCGACTTCCTGGTGTTCAGTGGGCACAAGATGCTCGCGCCGCCCGGCTCAGGCGCGGTCTGGGGCCGGTCCAGGCTGCTGGAGGCGATGCGGCCGTTCCTCTATGGCGGCGACATGATCGCTCGGGTCTCGGTGGATCTGTCGACCTGGAACGAGCTCCCCTGGAAGTTCGAGGCCGGGACCTCGGCCTACGTCGACGCCATCGGGCTCGGCGCCGCGATCGACTACTTGAATGCCGTGGGGATGGAGGCGGTACACGCCCACGAGGCGCTGCTCACGGCCTACGTGCTGCCGAAGCTCCTGGGGACTCCCGGGGTCACCGTCTACGGGCCGAAGACCCTCGAGGACCGCGTCGGGGTGATCTCGTTCAACATCGATGGCATCCACCCGCACGATGTCGCGACGATCTTCGACAGCGAAGGCCTGTGCGTCCGCGCCGGTCATCACTGCAACCAGCCGCTCATGACTCGCCTCGGGACCGCCGCGACGACCCGTGCGAGCTTCTATCTGTACAACACGATCGAGGAATGCGACGCGCTCCTGGCCGCGATCAAGACCGCGCAGAAGATCTTCAAGGTCTGACCTCGTGGATGACTTTTATCGCGAGTTCATCCTCGATCACTACAAGAATCCCCACAATTTCGGTGAGCTTCCGGGCGCGACGAACGAGTATCACGACACCAATCCCCTGTGCGGTGACGAGATCACGATGTATCTGAAGATCGACGCCGACGACCGGGTCGAGGACGTCCGTTTCCTGGGCAAGGGCTGCGCGATCTCGCAGGCCTCGGCCTCGATCCTCACCGACGAGGTGAAGGGCAAGACGCTCGACGAGCTGAAAGCGATCGACCGCGACCACGTCATCGCCAGCCTCGGGATCACCCTCAGCCCGGCGCGCCTGAAATGCGCGCTTCTCAGCCTGAAAACGCTCAAGGGCAGCGCCTGGGGGCTCACCGAGTGGCCCGGCGAGCCGCCCAAGGCGAGCGCCACTGGTATTTCCGACCCAGGAAGTAGAAAATAGACCCAGCGCATCTGGAACGAGGTGGCGACCATGGCTGTAGACCAGCTCACCCAGCTCCCCGATAACTACAAGTTCGGCTGGCACGACGACAACGCGTCGGTGAACGTGAAGAAGAAGGGCCTCTCCGAGGCCGTCGTCACCGAGATCAGCCAGGTCTACAAGAGCGAGCCGGAGTGGATGCTCAAGCGGCGCCTCAAGGCGCTCCGCCACTTCGAGTCCCGCGCCATGCCGACCTGGGGGGCGGACCTCTCGCCGATCGATTTTCAGGATATCTACTACTACGTCCTCGCCTCCGATCGGTCGGCGAAGAGCTGGGACGACGTGCCGACCTACGTGAAGGACACCTTCGACAAGCTGGGCATCCCCGAGGCCGAGCAGAAGTACCTTGCCGGCGTCGGCGCGCAGTACGACTCCGAGTCCGTCTATCACAACATCCGTAAGGACCTCGAGGCGCTCGGGGTCATCTTCACCGATACGGACACCGCGCTTCGTGAGTATCCGGAGATGTTCCGCGAGCACTTCGGCACCGTGATCCCGGCGAACGACAACAAGCTCGCGGCGCTGAACACCGCGGCCTGGTCCGGCGGCTCGTTCGTCTACGTCCCGAAGGGCGTGCAGGTCGAGGTTCCGCTCCAAGCGTATTTCCGCATCAATAGCGAGAACATGGGCCAGTTCGAGCGCACGCTCATCATCGCCGACGAGGGCTCGAGCGTGCACTACGTCGAGGGCTGCACGGCGCCGGTGTTCACCACGAACACCCTGCACAGCGCGGTCGTCGAGATCATCGTGAAGAAGAACGCGAAGGTCCGCTACACGACCATCCAGAATTGGAGCAACAACGTCTATAACCTCGTCACCAAGCGCGCCGTCGTCCAAGAGGGCGGCGTCATGGAGTGGATCGACGCGAACCTCGGCTCCAAGGTGACGATGAAGTACCCGAGCGTGTATCTCGTCGGCGAGCGAGCTCACGGCGAGGTCCTCTCCGTCGCCTTTGCCGGCACCGGGCAGCACCTCGACGCCGGCGCGAAGATGGTCCACGCCGCGCCGTACACGACCTCGCTGATC
>JAYVCA010000071.1:0-5705 GCA_043750135.1 Chloroflexota bacterium
CCGACGGCGACCAGGACATCGGCCGACGCCGCCGCATCGCGGCCGACCGCCTCGTGTGCTTCGGCCGACAGCGTCCCGAGCTCGAGCATGTCACCGAGGATCGCGATCCGCCGGCCCGGAGCCTCCCGGAGCAGCGCGAGCGCGGCCTGGACCGCCGCGGGGCTGGCGTTGTAGGAGTCGTCGATGACCGTGAGGTCGCCGGCCCGCCGGACGCTCATCCGGTGGGCGGGAGGCTCGATCGTCTCGAGCGCGATGGCGGCCTCGTCGAGCGGCACGCCGAGCAGCACCGCGGCACCGAGCGCGGCGAGCGCCGATCCGAGGAGGTGGCGGCCGGGGAGTGGGAACCGCGCGACGGCCTCCCGGCCCTCGTACCGGACCCGGAAGGAGAGGCCGTCGAGGCCGTCGACCCGGATCTCGGTCGCCCGGAGCGCGGCGTCCGGCGACTCGCCGAACAGGATCACCCGCGCCGTGGTGCGGTCGGCGAGGCCGCGGACGCGAGGATCGTCGGCGTTCAACAGGGCGACGCCGCCCTGATCTGCGGCGGGAAGGGCGGCGATCAGCTCGGCCTTTCCGGCGGCGATCGCCACGAGGCTCGGCGTCCGCGAGAAATGCGGCGGCCGGTCCGGGATGGCGGTGATGATCCCGATCCGCGGGCGCACGAGCGCGCAGAGGTCGGCGATCTCACCGGGCAGGTAGAAGCCGAGCTCGATGACCGCGACCTCGTGGCTCGGCTCGAGCCGCAGGAACGTCAGCGGGACGCCGATCTCGTTGTTGTACGACGCCGCGGTGCGCAGGACCCGATAGCGCGCCCCGAGCGCGGCGGCGAGCGCGTCCTTCGTCGTGGTCTTTCCCACACTGCCGGTGATCCCGACCGCCGGGATCGGATGGGCGTCGCGGAGCGCCTCGGCGAGGCGGCGGAGGGCGTGCGGCACGCCGCCGACCTGAACGAGCGTCGCATCGTCCGGCAGATCCTCGGGGATGCGCTCGACGACGGCCGCGGCCGCGCCACGGGCGAATGCCGCGGCGACGAACGCATGCCCGTCGCGCTGATCGCGCAGGGCGAAGAAGACCTCGCCGGGGTCGATGATCCGGCTGTCGTACGCGCCCCCGGAGAAGACGGTCGCCGGATCGGCCGTGCCGCGGACGACGCGCCCACCGCTCGCGGCCACGAGCTGTTCGAGCGTGAACATCGGGCTGATGCTAGCCCTCAGGGCGCACGGTCGGGCTGGATGCGGGCATAGCGAAGGAGGTCCTGCGCGACCCCCTTGAACATCGTTGTCGCCGTCACGGTACCGAGCAGGCGCGACTCGGGGCGCTCGAGAACGATCACCGTGACGAACTGCGGCGCGTCGGCGGGGAAGAACCCGGCGAACGAGCTGATGTACGCGTCGTCGACGTAGCGGCCATCGTTGCTCGCGATCTGCGCGGTCCCGGTCTTCCCGCCGACGCTGAACCCGCGGATCGCGGCGTTGTGCGCGATGCCGTCGTCAACGGTCGAGACGAGCATCGCTCGCACGGTGGCCGCGGTCTCTTCCGAGACCACCCGGCGGATGGCGACCGGCGCGGTGCGGTGCTCCCCATCCGCATCGCGCCGGCTCGCCACCACGTAGGGCCGATAGAGGGTGCCGCCGTTCGCCAGGGCGGAATACCCGGCGGCGAGCTGGAGCGGCGTCACCGACAGGCCCTGCCCGAACGACGCGGTCCCGACATCGACCGGGTACCACTCGGCGAGCGGCCGGATCGTTCCGTTCACCTCGCCGGCGAGATCGACGCCGGTGAGCGCCCCGAATCCGAAGGCATGCAGGTACTCGTCGAGCTTCTGCGCACCGAGCTTCTGCCCGACCCAGGCCGCGCCCGCGTTCAGCGAGCGCTCGAGGATCTGGGTCACGCTCGTCGTCCCGTAGGCCTTGCCGAGCGCGTTGTTCAACCGGCGTCCGCCGACCAGCGCATACCCGACATCGTTGTAGGTGTCGGTGGGCTTCACCAGATGCTCCTCGAGCGCACCGGCGATGGTGAAGGCCTTCATCGTCGAGCCCGGCTCGTAGGTCCAGGCGATCGCGCGGTCCCGCAGCGCCTCCGGATCGGCGACCCGCACGCGCGCGGGATCGAACGATGGCGCGGACGCCAGAGCACGGAT
This sequence comes from Chloroflexota bacterium, assembly GCA_043750135.1. GTDB lineage: Bacteria > Chloroflexota > Limnocylindria > P2-11E > P2-11E > UBA4735. The sequence continues at coordinate 2,138 of JAYVCA010000071.1, forward strand.
CGCACCGTCCCGCGGGTCCATCACGACGATCGTCCCCCCGGTCGCCTTCTCCTTCGCCATCGCCGCGGCAAGCTCCCGCTCCGCGGCGGTCTGCGCGACGAGGTCGATGGTCAGGGTGAGGTCGGTCCCCGCCCTCGCCGGAACGGCGTGGCGGAGCCCGAGGGCCAGCTCGCGATTCGCCGGGTCGCGATCGACGACCAGCCGCCCGTCGACCCCGCGCAGCGCGGCATCGTATCGGCCCTCAACGCCGTAGACACCGTTCCCGTCATCGTTCACGAACCCGAGGACCTGCGCGCCGAGCGTCCCGTTCGGGTACAGGCGCTTCGGCTCGTTCTCGAACCCGAGCCCGGGAATGGCGAGCGCGGCGATCGCCGCGGAGGCGGACTCGGGCAGGCGGCGCTGGAGATACAGCCAATCGGCGCGGGAGTCGAGCGCGGCCTGGAGTGGCGCCGGGTCGCGCCCGAGCAGCACGCCGAGCGTGCGCGCGGTGGCGACATGGTCGGGGACCTGCGCGGGGATCGCGTACAGCGAGCGCAGCTGCACCGTCGTGGCCAGGATCGCCCCGGTGCGGTCACGGATCATCCCCCGCCGCGCGGAGATGACCAGATCGCTACGGACCTGATCGGTGGCGCCGGTGAGCAGGTGGGCTCGCCCGGCGGTCTGCCAGTAGACCAGGCGGCCGGCGAGGATCAGCGAGGCCAGGGCGAAGAAGGTGAACAGGACACGCAGTCGCCAGTGAGAGACCTGCACCCTTCCTCCATCGCTTCACGTCGCTGGATCGATACCGGACCACCGCCACCCGGCCGATGTCCGGAGGCTCGCGGTCGCTAGCGCGTGGCCGCGCGCAGTGGAGCGGCGGCGATGACCGGGACATAGCTGGCGCGGGTCATCCCGAGCCGTGTGGCGGCCGCGGCGATGCGTGCGGGCGAGTCGAGCGTGGCGAGCTGGACCTCGAGCAGCGCGTTTTGGCGCCGCAGCTCGTCGCGGCTCGCCTCGAGGCGCTGCGCTTGGTAGCCGGTCGCCGAGACCGCGGTCGCCTGCGAGAGGTAGAGGACCGCCAGCGTGAACCCGAGGACGATCGCGGCGGTCGCGGCGGCGAACAGGCGGAGGTCCCAGGTGGTCGCCACGGCGACGCCGGCACCACGTCGCCGCGCGGGGAGGGCGGTCCGCGTGACCGCCGCCGGGCGGCGGCGGACGGCGTGCGCGCCACGCCGTCCCGGGCTCGGGCGTGCCGGGGCGATACGGATCGCCTGGGACGCCATCATGAGGCGATCTTCTCGGCGATGCGGAGTTTTGCGCTGCGGGCACGCGGGTTGCGCGCCGTCTCCGCAGCAGCCGCGATGAGCGGCCGACGAGAGACGACGCGCAAGCCCGCGCGATGCCCGCAGACGCAGGTGGGGAGGTGGGGAGGACAGATGCAGTCGCGCGACTCGCGGGCGATGAACTGCTTCACCGCACGGTCCTCGAGCGAGTGGAACGAGATGACCGCGAGGCGGCCACCGGGACCGAGGAGCGACACCGCGGCGGCGAGGCCGCGCGCGAGGTTCGCGAGCTCGTCGTTGACGGTCATGCGGAGCGCCTGGAACACCCGGGTCGCCGGGTCGATCTTCCCGTGTCTCGCCCCGCCCGGTCTCGCCGCGCCGCGCTTGCCTGACTTCACGCCGTAGACGAAGCGGCCAAGGTCGGCGGCGGTGCGGAACGGCGCGCTCGCCCGGCGACGGACGATCGCCGCAGCGACGCGGCCGGCCTCGGGCTCTTCGCCCAGCTCGGCGAAGATCCGGCGCAGCTCGCGCACGTCCCAGCTATTCACGATCTGCTCCGCGGTGAGCGCTCGGTCGGGGTCGGCTCGCATGTCGAGCGGTCCATCCGACCGAAAGCTGAAGCCGCGCGCCGGATCGGCGAGCTGGATCGACGAGAGCCCGAGGTCGAGGAGAACGCCGTCGAGGCCGGTGAAGCCATGCTCGCGGCCGATCGCGTCGCAAACCGCGAAGTTGGCGCGAACGAGGACGGCGCGATCGCCGTAGCGGTCCAGCTCCCGTTCCGCGATCGCGAGAGCCGCAGGGTCGACGTCGAGCCCGAGGAGACGGCCAGACGGCGCGGTGCGTTCGAGGATGGCGGCGGCGTGCCCGCCCGCTCCGACCGTGCCATCGAGGAAGCGGCCACCTTCGCCGGGAGCAAGCTCGGCGAGAACCTCGGCCAGAAGAACCGGCTCATGGGCCCGGACATCGCCTGCCGCATCGTCGGTGCCACTAAATGCCAAGGGTGGCGAGGCTTTCGCCAATGGAGCCCTCGACCTGCGCGAGACGCGCGTGCCAGCGCGCCGGCTCCCAGATCTCGAGGTGGCGCGACGCCCCGATGACCAGGGCGTCGGTCGAAAGGCCGCCGTACTGGCGAAGATGGGCCGGGACGGTGATCCGGCCCTGCGCGTCGGGATCGCCGTCGTGCGCGCCGGCGACGATGAAGTGCACGAACTGCTGGACCACCGGGTCGGTGCGCGGGCGGGTGCGGATCTCGGCGTTGATCGCCTCCCATTCCGACGCTGGGAAGATGGCCAGGCACTCCCCCATCCAGCGCGTCACGACCGCTCCTTCCTTGAAGCGGGGACGGAACTTTGCGGGGATCGCGAGCCGACCCTTCTCGTCCAGCGTGTGGGCGAACTCGCCGGCGAAGAACGTTTCCAACTTGCCTTCCGCATCCGGGGCCTCATGGTTCCCCACTGGTCCCCACTAATCACCACGAGGCCGTACTTTCGCCCCACGACGCGCGCGTGTCAAGGGATGCGCCGAAGAAACATCGGGAGGACACCCGACTGAGACCGCTATCGAATGCGCGTTCTATCCAGCGCAGGGGTCAGGCCGCAGCGCGTCGCGGGGCGCGCCGCTAGATCGGCCGGACTCGATCGACCAGGTCCTCCACTCGGCGCTGCGCGCGATCGATGATCGACTTCGGACGCCCGGGCTCATGCTCGCCGAACCACTCGAGGACTGCCGCACCCCAGGTGAATCCGCCGCCAAAGGCCACCAGGAGCACCTTGTCGCCACGCCGCATCCGCCCAGCCGCCGCAGCCTCGCTCAGCGCGATCGGGATCGAGGCGGCCGAGGTGTTCCCGTAATCCTGGATGTTCACGAACACCTTCGCCATCGGATAGCGCAGCCGTTTCGCCATGCCCTCGATGATCCGGATGTTCGCCTGGTGCGGGATACAGATCGCGATGTCGGCGAGCGTGAGCCCGGCGTCAGCGATCGCCTCCTCCGCAGCATCGGCCATCGATTTCACGGCGAGCTTGAACACCTCGCCACCCTGCATCGAGATGAAATGCATCCCCTGCTCCACGGTCTGGGCGGTCGCCGGATGCCGCGTGCCGCCGCCGCGGACCATGAGCAGCTCACCCTTCGAGCCATCGCCGTGCAGCACCGTCGATTCGATGCCCACCGAGGCGTTGGAGGCTTCGACGACGACCGCGCCAGCGCCGTCGCCGAAGAGCACGCAGGTGGTGCGATCCTGCCAGTTCAGCAGGCGCGACAGCGTCTCGGCACCGATGACGAGCGCGTTCTGATGGACCCCCGAC
>JAYVCA010000072.1:0-14576 GCA_043750135.1 Chloroflexota bacterium
ACCTCCGCGCTGCGCTCGAGCCGAACGGGTAAGCGTCGCGACGAAGGCCTGGCGGTACACTTTCCCCGAAGGTCAGGAGGTCGAAGATGGGTCTCGTGCCGATGGTCGTCGAGCAGTCCGGTCGCGGCGAGCGCGCCTACGACATCTTCTCCCGCCTGCTCAAGGACCGGATCATCTTCATCACCGATCAGATCGAAGACAACATGGCGAATCTCATCATCGCCCAGCTCCTGTTCCTGGAGTCCGAGGACCCGGAGAAGGACATCTACCTGTACATCAACTCTCCTGGCGGGGTGGTGACGGCCGGTCTGGCGATCTACGACACGATGCAGTACCTGAAGGCCCCGGTGAACACCGTCTGCATCGGTCAGGCCGCCTCGATGGGCGCGGTACTCCTTGCCGCCGGTGCGAAGGGGAAGCGCTATGCGCTCCCGAACGCGCGGATCATGATCCACCAGGGCTCCGGCGGGTTCCGCGGAAATACCCCCGACGTCATGATCCAGGTGAAGGAGCTTGAGACCCTCGTGGACAAGCTCACCAAGATCCTCGCGCACCACTCCGGCCAGACCGTCGATCAGGTCCGTAAGGACTCCGACCGCGACCGCTTCATGAGCGCCGAGGAGGCCAAGACCTACGGTCTCATCGACGAGGTCTACACCGGCAAGGAGTCGCTCATCTCGCTGGCCAAGGACGACGACGTGTCCAAGGACGACGACGTGAAGACGCCGGTCGCCGCCCGATGACGACGACCGCCAAGGGCGGCAAGCCATACCGCTGTTCGTTCTGCGGGAAGAGCCAGGATCAGGTCCGCAAGCTCATCGCCGGCCAGGGCGTGTACATCTGCGACGAGTGCATCACCCTCTGCCGTGAGATCGTCGACGAGGAGTTCATGGAGACTCCGAAGGCCCGCGCCGCGGGCCAGAAGGTCCCGAGCCCGCGGCGGATCAACGAGATCCTCGACTCCTATGTCATCGGCCAGGAACGCGCCAAGCGTGTCCTGTCGGTGGCGGTCTACAACCACTACAAGCGTGTGGGCGCGGGCCACCGGGTCGATGAGGTCGAGCTCGGAAAGTCCAACGTCCTGCTCATCGGGCCGACCGGATGCGGGAAGACCCTGCTCGCACAGACGCTCGCCCGGATCCTCGATGTGCCGTTCTCGATCGCCGACGCGACCAGCCTCACCGAGGCCGGATACGTCGGTGAGGACGTCGAGAACATCCTGTTGCGGCTCATCCAAGCCGCCGACTTCGATCTGAACCGGGCGCAGCGCGGGATCATCTACATCGACGAGATCGACAAGATCGCTCGCAAGGGCGACAACCCCTCGATCACCCGCGACGTCTCCGGCGAAGGAGTGCAGCAGGCGCTGCTGAAGATCCTCGAAGGGACCGTCGCGAACGTTCCGCCGCAGGGTGGGCGCAAGCATCCGCACCAGGACTTCATCCAGATCGACACGACGAACATCCTGTTCATCTTGGGCGGCGCGTTCGAGGGCCTGGAGAAGATCGTCGAAGCGCGCATCGGCCGGAAGACCATGGGCTTTGGCGCGTCGCTCTCTCAGAACACCAAGGAGACGACCGCGGTCCTCGAGCAGGTCATGCCCGATGACCTCCTGAAATACGGTCTCATTCCCGAGTTCGTCGGCCGCATGCCGGTCATGGTCCCGCTTCAGGCGCTCGACGAGGGCGACCTGCTCCGGATCCTGACCGAGCCGAAGAACGCGATCGTGAAGCAGTATCAGAAGTTCCTCTCGATCGACAAGGTCGAGCTCCAGTTCACCGACGACTCGCTCCTCGCCGCCGCGACCGGCGCGGCAAAGCGCAAGACCGGAGCGCGCGGTCTGCGGTCGATCATCGAAGAGGTGCTGCTCGACGTGATGTACGAGATCCCCTCGCGCACGGACGTCCGCCGGGTCGTGGTGACCGCCGAGGCCATCGAGGGCAAGGTGAAGCCGCTCCTGCTCACCAAGAACGAGCAGCTTGTGCTCGAGGGGGACGAAGCCAGCAGCGCCTGACCCAGCCGTCCCGCTAGCATCGCCGGATGCCGAAGCTCTACTTCGCCAGCCCGCGCGACCTCGTCACCAAGCATCCGACGACCGGTATGACCCAGAAGATCATTCAATCGGACCACGCCACGATCACGATCAGCGACCTCGCGCCAAAGACCGTCATCGAATCCCACAAGCATGAGATGGAGCAGATCGGCGTGGTGACCAAAGGGAGCCTGGTCATGGTCATCGCCGGTGAGCAGCGGATCCTCACCCCTGGCGACAGCTTTCGCGTGCCCGCCGGCGCGACGCACGGCGCGCGCGTGTTCGAAGAGGCCGCGCAGGTCATCGACGTCTGGAGCCCGCCGCGCACCGATCTCTAGCTCTCGGGCCCGCACTAGAATCAGGTCTCGTGGCCGATCTCATCATGTACTCGCTCGCGACCTGCCCGACCTGCGTCGCTGCCCGCGAGGAGATGAACGCTGCGGGCACGGTCTACGAGGACCGCGTAATCGACGGTGACCCGACGCGCCAGGCGGAGGTGCTCCGGCTCACCCGCCAGCGCACCGTCCCGGTGTTCGTGAAGGGCGACCAGATCGTCATCGGATTCCACGGCGAGAAGGGCTGAAGCTTTTGAATCGTGATCAGGTGATCGCATGAGCGAGAAATCCATCGTCCAGCTGTTCGACCTGGCCGACCATGTGGCGATCGTGACCGGTGCCGGAGCGGGGATCGGTCTCGGGATCGCCCGCCGGCTCGCGGAGGCCGGCGCGGCGGTCGTGGTGAATGACATCGATCTGGCGCGCGCGAAGGTCGGCGTATCCCGCCTGCGCGGACGCGGGTACAGCGCGACCCTGCCGGTCGCCGCGGACGTCGCGACCCCCGACGGGGCGGCCACGCTCGTCGACGCGGCGGTGGCCCGGTTTGGCCGGGTGGACATCCTGGTCAATAACGCGGGGATCTATCCGACCGCGCCATTTCTCGACGGCTCGCTCGAGCTGTGGGATCGGACCCTCGACACGAATCTCCGTGGGCCATTCCTCTGCAGCCAGGCGGTCGCGCGCCAGTTCGAGCGCCAGGGCCGGGGCTCGGCGATCCTGAATATCACCAGCGTCGTCGGCCTGGTCGGCTCCGGCCCCAGCGCCGCCGCCTACGCCGCCTCGAAGGGCGGGCTCATCGCCCTCACCAAGACGCTCGCGCGCGCGGTCGGACCATACGGTGCCCGCGCGAACGCGATCGCCCCCGCCGGCATCGAGACCGAGGGGACCCGCGGGATGTGGGATCCCAGCTTCGCCGCGCGCCAACCGATCGGCCGCTTCGGCACCCCCGACGATGTCGCGATGACCGCCCTCTTCCTTGTTGCACCGGCTTCGGATTACCTTACCGGTGAGGTGGTGGTGGTGGACGGCGGCTATCTGTTGATGCAGGCCTGACCCAAAGACGAACACCTCGCGGATCTGTACGCGCGTAGGGAGGGGACCTTGAAGCGTTTCGCCGCGATCCTGCTCAGCGTCACGGTGCTCGCATCCTGCGGTGGCTCGGCCGGAACAGGGAGTCCCGCCGCGACCGGGACCGCAACTGCGTCAGCCGCCGCGAACAGTGGGCCCTGCGGCCCGAAGGGGACCGGGAGCCTCACCGTCCTGGGGACGCCCCAGGAGGAGTACATCCAGGGGGTCACCAAGGCATTCGAGGCCGAGTGCGGCATCAAGACGACGTACGTGCGCCTCTCCAGCGGCGAGGCCGTCGCCAAGCTCACCGCGGACAAGGCGAACCCTCAGTTCTCGGTCTGGTGGGGCGGTCCGGCCGACGGCTTCATCGCCGCGAACAAGGCCGGTCTCCTGGAGGCCTACAAGCCCAAGCTCTTCGATCGGATCCCGGCGAGCTATCGCGATCCGGACGGGGTCTGGACCGGCATCTACGTCGGCGCCCTCGGCCTCGCGGTCAACACGAAGGTGCTCGCGGCGAAGAACCTGCCCGAGCCGACCTCCTGGGCCGACCTGGTGAAGCCGATCTACAAGGGCCAGATCTCGATGGCCCACCCCGCTTCGAGCGGCACCGCGTACACGATGATGGCGACGCAGATGTTCCTGAACAACAAAGACGTGGAAAAGGGCTTCGCCTACATGAAGCTGTTCCACTCGAACATCCTCCAGTACCAGAAGACCGGCGCCGCCCCGGCGCGCCTGGCCGGTCAGGGTGAGGTCGCGATCGGCGTCGTGTTCTCGCACGACACCGTCGCGGCCATCGAGGAAGGATTCAAGGACCTCAAGGTCGTGTTCCCCTCGGAAGGCACCGGCTATGAGATCGGCGGCGAGGCTCTGGTGAAGAACGCACCGGATCCGGTCGCCGGCAAGACCTTCCTCGACTGGGCGCTCGGTGCCAAGGCGCAGGAGCTCGCCGCGACGTTCAAGGCGTACCAGATCCCGACGAACCCGGATGCGAAGGTCTCCGAAAAGTCGGTGAAGCTGGCTTCGGTCAAGACCGTGAGCTACGACTTCCAATGGGCCGGCGACAACAAGAAGACGCTCGTCGACCGGTTCTCGAACGAGGTCGCTCCCGCGCCAAAGTGACCCCAGACGTGACCCCCGACGGGGCGAAGTGATCAGATTCCGGCGCGATCCCGCCGCCGCCATCCTCGCGATGGTGGCGGCGGCGGGCATCGTGTTCGCGCTCCTGTACCCGCTCTCGATGGTGCTCCGCGAAGCGATCCTCGACGAGCAGGGCGCCTTCGACCTCACTCCGATCCTGCGGATCTTCCGCTTTCCGGTCCCCCGACAGGTCGTCGCGAACACCATCGTCATGGGGATCACCTCCGGCGTGCTCGCGACGCTTCTGGGCTTCGCCTTCGCCCTCGCCACCACCCGCGCGGTCCGGGGGCCGATCCGCACGCTGCTGCACTACATCGCGCTTCTCCCCCTCATCGCGCCGCCGTTCGCCCTCGCGCTGTCGACGATCTTCCTGTTCGGGCGCCAGGGTCTGCTCACCCGCGGTCTCTTCGGCCTGGAGGCCGACCCGTACGGCTTCAGTGGGCTCATCTTCGTGCAGACGATCACCTTCTTTCCGGTCGCGTACCTCATCTTCGACTCGTTGGTCCGACAGCTGGATCCCGCGCTCGAAGAGGCGGCACTGAACCTCGGCGCCTCACGGGCCCGGATCCTGCGCACGGTCGTGATCCCACTCCTCCGACCGGGCTTCGCCGCCGGTTTCCTCATCATCTTCGTCGAGTCGCTGGCCGATCTGGCGAATCCCCTGCTCATCGGCGGCGATTTCAACGTCTTGGCCTCGAGCGCGTATCTCTCGATCATCGGTGAGTTCGATATCCGGAAGGCGGTGGGCTATTCGGTCGTGCTCATGATCCCGTCGCTCATCGCGTTCTTCGCCCAGCGTCTCTGGGTGGGGGAGGGTTCGGTCGTCACGGTGACCGGCAAGCCATCGACCGGCCGTGCCCAGGCTCTCGGCACTCGCTTTCGCGCCGGGCTGCTGATGGTCGTCGGGATCGCGGCCGCTTTGGTGGTGTTGCTCTATCTCACGGTCTTCGCCGGCGCGTTCACCAAGCTGCTCGGCATCAACAACACCTTGACGTTGGACAACTTCCGCTTCGTGCTTGGGGGGATCGGCACGCGCGCGATGACCGATACGACACTGCTCTCGGCGATCGCAGCGCCCGTCGCGGCGCTCTCCGGCCTTGCCGTGGCCTATCTGGTCGTCCGGACACGGATCCCGGGTCGCGTCGCCTTCGACTACGTGGTCATGCTTGGCGCCGCCGCGCCGGGGATCGTGCTCGGTCTTGGCATCCTGCTGGCGTTCAACCATCGGCCGCTGCTGCTCACCGGCTCCGCTGCGATCTTCGTCATCGCGTTCGTCGTGCGCACCGCTCCGGTCTCGCTCCGGAGCACCGTGGCCGCCCTGCTCCAGATCGACCCGTCCCTCGAGCAGGCGTCGGCGAACCTCGGGGCCGGCCCGGCGACCACCTTCCGCCGGATCACGCTGCCGCTCGTCCGGCGCGCGGTCCTGTCCGGCGCGATCTTTAGCTTCACTCGCAACATGACGACCCTGTCCACGATCGCCCTCCTGGTCACCCCGAACTGGCGGATCATGACCTCGCAGATCCTGAACGAGATCGACGCTCAGCGTCTGGGCTCAGGCGCGGCGTATTCGACGATCCTCATCGTGATCGTGCTCATCACCGTGATCCTGCTCAATCGGGTATTTGGACGGACCGTGGTGGAGGTGGGCGCATGAGCGCGCCGCTCCGCCTCGCCGGGCTGGAAAAGCGCTTCCCCAACGGGACGGTCGCGGTCGATCACCTCGATCTCGATGTCGCCGCGGGCGAGCTCGTCGCGCTCCTCGGCCCGAGCGGCTGCGGCAAGACGACGACGCTGCGCTGCATCGCCGGATTCGAGGATCCCACGGCCGGGACGATCGAGCTGGGGGGGACGCGGATCGACACCCTGCCGCCGAACCGGCGCGGCGCGACGATGGTCTTCCAGGGCTATGCCCTGTTCCCGCACCTCAGCGTCGCCGAGAACGTGGGCTACGGCCTCCGGGTCCGTCGCGTCCGTGGCGCGGCGTTCCGTGAGCGGGTCGGCACGGCCCTCGGCCTGGTCGGCCTCGCCGGACTTGGGGACCGCCGACCGCAGCAGCTGTCCGGCGGACAGCAGCAGCGTGTCGCGTTGGCCCGCGCGCTCATCCTCGAACCTGCGCTCCTGCTCTTCGATGAGCCGCTGTCGAACCTCGACGCGAAGCTGCGTGAGCACATGCGCCTGGAGATCCGGGGGCTGCAGCAGCGGGTGGGCATCACCAGCGTCTACGTCACGCATGATCAGGCTGAGGCGATGACCCTGGCCGACCGCGTGGCGGTCATGGATCAGGGCAAGATCGCTCAGCTCGGCTCGCCGCGCGAGATCTACGACGAGCCGGCGACACGATTCGTCGCGGAATTCGTCGGCACGGCGAACTTTCTGACCGGGACGGTCCGCGGGCAGGAGGGCGCCCTCATCGTGGTCGACGTCCTCGGGCGGCCCCGGCGCGCGTCCGCGGCGCCCGGCGCGTTCCCGGACGGCACGCCGGTGCTGGTCATGGCCCGGCCGGAGGAGGTCCGCATCGTTGATCCGGGCGAGCCGGACGCGATCGGTGCGACCGTGCTGCGGGCAGGATTCGTCGGTGCGGGCGCGATCTATCAGCTCCGGACGCTGGGGGGTGACGAGCTCCTGGCGACCGTGCCGATGGAGCGCGGGATCGCCCTCCATCCCGAAGGTGCCGCGGTGGGCCTGCGGGTGCGTGACGGGGCGCTGCGGGTGTTCCCACCGGTGTGATACCTGCCGGCGACGATGCCGCCGTACGGTAGCGAACGGTGAGCGCACGGGTGAGACAAATGCTGCCCCGCGATTCGTTGATCTATGCGCGGATCTTCGCCGCCCTGGCCATCGGCTTGTGGCTTGTCGTGGGCGGGGACATCTACCTGCCCGCGGCGTTCGCGACCCTGGGCATCGTCCTGGCGACCGCGCTCCTCGTGGCCGTCGCAGAGCGCCGGCGGGGGCGCCCGTATCGGGTGATCGAGTACCCCGTCCCCGCGCTGGCGGCCGATGTCGTGGCGGCAGGCGTCTGGATGGTCGGCACGGCGCTTGTCCCACGCAGCATCGCCTTCGTGCTCATCGTCGTCATCGGCTCGATGGCGACGTTCCGCCTCGGCACCCCCGGCGCCGTGCTCACCGCGGGCGTCTACCTCGTCGCCCGGATCGTGACCGAGGTCATCCGGATCGCCAGCGGCGTGCCGACTCCGTCGAGCCAGCTGGTCGGTGACACGATCGTCACCGGCGTCGCGATCATCATCCTGTCCTCGGTCGTCGAGTCCTATCGGGCCGAGCGGCACCGCGGCCTGCGCTCCCTCGCGCGGTCGAAGGTCTTCGAACAAGCGGCGATCCAGCTGAGCGCCGAGACCGATCCGGAGAGCATCCTCGCCGCGATCCCGGCTCGGGCCCTTGACCTCGTGGACGCCCAGCACGCGACACTCAACATCCACCGCCAGACCGAGTTCGCCGTGATCGCCGGAGCGGGGGTCGGGATCCGCGTCATCGGCATCCATGGACCGGCCAGCTCGGGCCTGGTGGGTGTCGTGGTGCGCGAGCGCCGAACCGTTCAGGTCTCTGACTATCAGGAGCTCGTTGACGCGCCCGCCCCGGTGCGTGACCTCGGCCTGCGGTCCGCCGTCGCGGTGCCGGTCGTGGCGCACGGCGACATCGCGGCGATCCTCCTGGTCGCGCGCCTCGAGCTCCGACCGTTCGACGACGACGAGATCGCGGCACTCGAGGCATTCGCTGCGCACTCCGGTAGCGCGCTGGCGACCTCCCGGACCATCGAGCAGGCACGGCGCATCGAGATCGTCGGCCGCGGCGTGGCCGAAGCGACGCCGGTCCAGGTCCTCGAGCGCGTCGCCGACGAGGCGGCGGCTTTCTTCAACGCCGAGTTCGTGGTCAGCGCGATGATCGCCGAGGGCATGCGTGTCGTCCGGGCGCTCGGTCATGCCGCGGCGCTCACCGGCCGGGTCGGTGGCGAGCTGGGGCCGGCGTTGCGCGAGCTCGTCCGCCGCCGCGAGCTCGTCCTCATCACGGACTACGGTTCCGAATACGAGGGGCAGGCGCCATCCGGCACGGTGGGTGCGGAGGCCGCGATGGCCGCCGGGGTCCACGCGGTGATGATCGCCCCGGTCATCGTGAATGATCGGGTCGTCGCCGCGCTGGTCGTCGGGACGACCGATCCGCACCGGAGCTTCGACCTTGTCGATCGCCAGGGCCTTCTCGCCCTCGCCGAGCTTGGCGCGTCGGCGCTGCGCAACGCCGCCGTGCGCGCCGATCGCGAGCGGCGGATCCAGCGGCTGTCGGCCTTGAACGAGCTGGCGGCGAAGACCGCCCTGGTCCACGATCAGATGGCGATCGCGGTACTCGCGCACCAGACCATCGGTGCGCTCGTCGAGCTGGATTCGTTCTACATCGCGCGGTACGACGCACAACGGCGTCTGTTCAACTTCCTCATCGAAGCCGACGGCGAGAGCGTTCGCCAGGGGGAATTCTTCCTGCCGCTCGGTGCGGGCCCAACGAGTCAGGTCGTGCTCACCGGCGAAGCGCACGTCACTCGCGCGCTCGACGACCCGGTACAGCGTCTTGGGAAGGCATACGGCGATGAGACCCGTCGCAGTGCATCGGCGATCCACGTCCCGATGAAGATCGGTGGCGAGACGATCGGCGTCCTTTCCGCCCAGTCGTATCGTCCGGACGCGTTCGATCCCGAGGACCTGGTCATCCTCCAGTCTTTGGGAAATCTCATCGCCTCGGCGTTCGAGAACGCCGAGCACCACGCCCGCCAGCGGGAGCTCTACCTTGCCTCGGTGCGGGCCCTTGCCGCCGCGGTCGACGCCCGCGATCCATACACCCGCAGCCACTCGGCCCGGGTCGCGGCGCTCGCGCGGATCATCGCGGTCGAGATGGAGCTGGCACCGGACGACATCCGCCGGGTCCAGCTTTCAGCGCTGCTCCATGACATCGGGAAGATCGGCATCCCCGACGCCATCCTGAACAAGCCGGCGGCGCTCACCCCGGAAGAGTGGGTGATCATGAAGACCCATTCCGCGCTCGGCGGCTCGATCCTCGCGGCGGTCGAGCCGCTGGCCGAGCTCGTGCCGATCGTCCGCGCGCATCACGAACGGTATGACGGGACCGGCTACCCCGACGGGCTGGCCGGCGCTGCAGTCCCGCTGGGCGCGTACATCGTGCAGGCGGCGGATGCCTACGAGGTCATTGTGAGCAAGCGCGCCTACAAGGCGGCGCAGAGCATCGACCACGCCGTCTCGGAGCTGCAGCGCTGCAGCGGCTCGCAGTTCCATCCCGATGTCGTCCTGGCATTCCTCCGCGTGATCGAACGCGATCGCCGCGAGGGCAGCGTGCGGCTCAGCAACGTCGGCGCGATGGAGCACGAGAACATCGACGACGTGCCCGGTCCCGGTGGGCTCGTCGAGCGGATGGCCGCCTCCTCGCAGACCCACGCGCGCCAGCTCGCGATCCTGCAGCGCCTCGCATCCGAGATCAGCGCGGTGCTCGATATCGACGAGCTTGCGATCCGGCTCCTGCGGATCATCTGCGACGCGATGGGCCATGACAATGGATTCCTGCTCACCATCGATCCGGGAGGCGAGACGGTGATCCGCGCGGCCGTTGGGCCATCGATCGAATACGCCGGCCAGACCCTGCCGCATGGCGCCGGGATCAGCTCCTGGGTCATCCAGCACGGTCGCCTCCAGAACGTGGCCGATGTCCAGAGCGATACCCGCTACGTCGGTCCCCCGGACGTCCGTTCGGCGCTGATCGTGCCACTTCGGATCGGCGACGAGCGGGTCGGCGTCGTCGGCCTCGAGAGTCCCCACCTCGACGCGTTCTCCGCTGAGGACGAGGCGCTCCTCACCGCGGTCTCGCATCAGGTCGCGGCGGCCGTGCGCGTCGCCCGTCTCCATCAGGCCGCGAAGACCGCCGCTGCGAGCGACCCGCTCACCGGCCTCCCGAATCGGCGGGTGTTCTTCGAGCACGTGGCGGCGGGCCTGCGCCGCGCCGAGAGCGACGCCGAGCCGCTTTCGATCGCGATCATCGACGCGAACGGCCTGAAGCAGCTGAACGATCACTTCGGCCACGCAGCCGGCGATCAGGCGCTCATCCGCATCGGCCAGATCCTCGCCGCCGGCGTGCGGGGCGGCGATCTCGTGGCCCGGATCGGTGGTGATGAGTTCGCGGTGGTCTTCCCCGGCGCGCCGCTCCTCGCGGCCGAACGGATCATGCGGCGTCTGGCCGAAGAGATCGGTCGCGGCACGACGCCGGGGGGTCAGGCGCTCCCAACGATCGCGTGGGGGATCGCGCCGGCATCCCCGGAGACCACCTCGGTCGACGCGCTCGTCGACACGGCCGATCGCGCGATGTACCTGCAGAAGCAGCTTGGACGCCAGCGGGCCGCCCGCGGTTCGGCATCCTGACCCGATTAGAATGAACGACAACGCCGCTCGTCCTAGGCCGGGACGGCGGCATTTTCATTCCCGAGCGTGAGGAGCGACCGATGACCAGCACGACGGAGCCGGCACCGACCGCGGTCACCGCCTATCGGGGCAAGAACTTCGAGCCCTCCGCCGTGGAGACATTCCTCTACGACTGGTGGGAGCGCTCGGGGTTCTTCACTCCGCCGCCACGGCGCGAGGGCGAGCGGCCGTTCGTCATGATGCTGCCGCTCCCCAACGTCACCGGGGATCTCCATCTCGGGCATGCGCTCGGATTCGGGGGCTATGAGGACCTGATGGCCCGCTGGCACCGGATGCGCGGCGAGCCGACGCTCTGGCTCCCCGGCTCGGACCACGCCGGCATCATTGCCCAGATCGTCGTGGAGCAGGAGCTCGCCAAGGAGGGACGCCGCCGGGCGGCGGGCAGCGGCACCGCCGAGGGGGCGGGGGACGGACTGGGTCGCGAGGAGTTCCTTGCGCAGATGTGGCGCTGGATGGAGCACTACCAGCCGCGCATCTACCGCCAGCTCCGGATGCTCGGATGCTCGCTCGATTGGAGCCGGGTCCACTTCACGATGGATCCGGACATGCAGCAGCGGGTGCGCACGCACTTCATCCGCCTGTATCGCGCTGGGCACCTCTATCGCGGCGACCGGATCGTTCACTGGTGCCTCACCTGCCAGACCACCTATTCCGACCTCGAGTCCACGCATGTGGAGCGGACCGATCAGCTGAGCTACGTGCGCTATCCGTGGGCCGATCCGATGCCCGCGGGGACGCCGGACCTGATCATCGCCACGACGCGTCCGGAGACGATCCTTGCCGACTCCGGGATCGCGGTCCATCCGGATGACGCGCGCTGGACGGGTCTGGTCGGCGCGGCGGTGCTCGTGCCCGTTGCCGAACGGCGGATCAGCATCTTCGCCGACGCCGCGGTCGATCCGGCGTTCGGTACCGGAGCACTCAAGGTCACCCCGGGCCACGATGCGACCGACTTCGACATCGGGACGAGACATGGGCTCCCGGTCCTCACGGTGGTGGATACCCACGGCCGGATGACGCCGACCGCCGGTCCGCTCGCCGGACTGGATCGCGACACCGCACGGAAGGCGATGGTCGAGCGCCTCCAGAAGGCCGGCCTGCTGGTCAGGCAGGAGCCGATCACGCACGCCGTCGGGATCCACGACCGCTGTGAGACCGTCGACGAGCCGCTCGTGCTGAAGCAATGGTGGATGCGCATGGCGCCGCTCGCCGCGCCCGCGATCGCCGCGGTGCGCGATGGCCGCACCCGCATCGTGCCGGCGAAGTTCGAGAAGATGTACTTCAACTGGATGGAGAACATCCGAGATTGGTCGATCGCGCGGCAGACGTGGTGGGGCCACCCGATCCCGGCCTGGTATTGCCGCGACTGCAGCGAGATCGTCGTGCCTGACGAGGATGCCTCGGACCCGACCGAGTGTCCCCGCTGCCGGTCACATGATCTCCGCCACGACCCCGATGTCCTCGACACCTGGTTCAGCTCGGCCCTCTGGCCGCATTCGACGCTCGGCTGGCCGGAGCAGACCGAGGACCTCGCGCGGTTCTACCCGGGGAGCGTCCTCGAGACCGGCTACGACATCATCTTCTTCTGGGTCGCGCGGATGATGATGATGGGACTCCAGAACATGGGCGAGGTGCCCTTCCACACGATCTACCTCCACGGCCTGGTCCGCACCGGCAACGAGAAGATGAGCAAGTCGAAGGGCAACGTCCAAAGCCCGGTCGGGCTCATCGAAGAGCACGGCGCGGACGCACTCCGGTTCGGGCTGGTGAATGGCGTCTCCGCCGGCGCGGACAGCCAGTTCTCGATGGCCAAGCTCGACCACGCCCGAAATTTCACCAACAAGCTTTGGAACATCGGACGCTTCGTGCTCGGCCGCATCGAGGCCAGCCCCGGTGCGCTTCGCGGGCCGATCGACCGCTCCCCGGCAGCCGACCCGGACCTGGTCGATGCCGACCGCTGGATCCTCTCGCGGACCGAGGCGACCGTCGCCGAGCTCACCCGGCTCATCGAGGGCTACCTCTTCGGCGAGTACACGACCGCCCTCGAGCAGTTCGTCTGGACCGAGCTGGCCGATCTGTACATCGAGCTGGCGAAGCCGGCGCGTCGGCCGGCCGGCTCGGACGCCGCCGCGGTCCGCACGCTCGCCTACGTCCTTGACCGGGTGCTTCGACTGGCCCATCCGGTGATGCCGTTCATCACCGAGACCCTGGCGCTCCAGCTGTGGGCTCACGGCAGCCGCGACGACGCCGCTCCCTCGCTCGTCGTCTCGCGCTGGCCCGCGCCGGGGACGCGCGACGAGCCGCTCGAGGACCGCTTCGCCTCGGTGAGCGAGGTCATCCGGGCGATCCGGAACCTGCGCCAGGAGGCTGGGGCCGATCCCGGCCGGACGGTGCAGGTGACCCTGGCCGGCGATACGGCAGCCGTGGCCGGCGCCCTGCGCACCATCGGCTCGCTCGCGCGGGCCGAGGTGACGCTCGGCAGCCGGTCCGATCTGTGGGTCGGCGCTCCGACGGTCGTCCGCGGTGTCGAGGTGCGCGTGGCCCTGGGGGGTGATCCGGAGGCAGATCGCGGCCGACTCGAGCGCGAGCTCGCCGCCGCCCGGACCGCGCTCGCACGGTCGCAGGCGCTGCTCGGCTCGGACTTCGCGGCAAAGGCACCGCCGCCGGTCATCGTGAAGGAGCGGGCCAAGCTCGCCGAGCGGGAAGCCGCCGTTGCCGCGCTCGAGTTGGAGCTGCGCACGCCCTAGATATCGCGAAGGCGCCGGGTCATCCCCGGCGCCTTCGCGCGAGCGCTTCGTCGGCGTCGGTCTACGGAGCTATTGGTTGTCCTTGAGGATCTGGTTGGCCTTGATGCCGGCGTCTTTCACCGCCTTGTCGATGTCGCTGACCTTGCCCGCGGCGACCGCGGTGAGGAGGTCCTCGATGACGGTGCGGATGTCCTGCTGGCCCCGAACGTTCGGCTCGGGGTAGCTGGTGCCGATGAGCTCGAACGCTTGCTTGCCCTGGACGTCCTTGGTCCAGGAGTCCTTGAGCACCGTCGTGTCGGCGGCTGACTTACGGACCGGCATGTAGCTCGACTTCACCGCCCACGACGCGGTCTGCTCCTTGTCGGTGAACCATTTCACGAAGAGCCAAGAGGCAAGCTGCTTTTGCGCGGTGGTCTTGAACACGATGATGTTCGCGCCGTACTGGACGGTCTTCTGCTTTGTCGGGTCGATCTGGGGGAGCGAAGTGATCGACCAGTCGATCGGCTGCTTGAAGCTCGCAACGAAGAATGGGCGACCGGTGCTCGACTCCTCGACGAACAGCACCTTGCCGGTGCCAAAGTCGGTCTGGTAATCGAAGCCCTTCGGCACGTAGGAGATGCCTTCCTTCAGCATCCGGTCAAAGAGCTTGACCGAGTCGCTGCCTTCCTTCCCGTCCCAGGCGACGGTCTTCTGGTCGTCGTTCATGAGCTTGCCGCCGCGCGACAGGACCCAGCCATTGAAGGTCGACGCGCTGATGTTCGACGCCCAG
>JAYVCA010000073.1:0-7705 GCA_043750135.1 Chloroflexota bacterium
AGCTGGAATTCGTCGCCGGCCTCTGCCGGGAGCACGACGTCATCGCCATCACCGACGAGATCTATGAGCACATCCGTTTCGCCGGCGACCACATCCCGATGGCCACGCTGGACAGCATGGCCGACCGTACGGTCACGATCTCCGGAGCGAGCAAGACGTTCTCGGTGACCGGATGGCGGGTCGGCTGGATCGTCGCGCCGCCCGAGCTCACCGCCGGGATCCGAAAGGTCCACGACTTTCTGACCGTCGGTGCGCCGGCGCCGCTTCAGGAGGCGATCGTTGCCGGCCTGGCCCTCGGCCGCACCTACTACGAGGGGCTCTCGGCGGGGTACCGCAGGCGGCGCGACCTGCTCCTGCCGTACCTCGAGCGCGCGGGGTTCCACCCGCGGGTGCCGGAGGGGGCGTACTACGTGCTCTGCGACATCTCCGGCTTCGGGTTCGAGGACGACAGCATGTTCGCCCGTTGGCTCATCGAGGCGGTCGGGGTCGCCGGCGTGCCGGGATCGTCGTTCTACTCGCGGCGCGAGCTCGGCCGGAATCTGATCCGGTTCACCTTCTGCAAGACCGACGACCTGCTCCGCGACGCGGGAGAGCGACTCGGCCGGACCGCCGAGCTGGCCGCGCGCCGCTGACCGGGCCGATCAGTACGCGGCGGGGCGAGGGGCGTCGAATGGCGTCGCGCGCCGGGTCGCGAGCAGGAGCGCGAATGCGTCCGGCTCGATGACGACCGTCGCTGGCGAGGCCGTCGTCGCGGCGAGGCGTGTCGCCGCCGCATCGGCCTCGTGCCCGCGGGCGAGTGCGCGGAGGGCCAAGGGGTAGCTGTTCCGGACGGTGAACACACCGTTCACCGGTCCGAGCGCCATGCCGCGGTCGAACGCCGCCACGGCCTCCTCGAACCACCCGTCCTGATACGCCGCCTCGCCGTAGGTGAGCCATGCCGCGCTGGTGTCCTGGGCCATCGCTTCGGTCTTGGCGCGGGCGTAGAAGCGGTCGCGCATCAGGCTCTCGGTCCAATCAGTGCCGATCACCGCCTTGAGCTTGGCCTCGTCCGGTGGCCGGTAGATGACCATGTAGCGGTAGCTGAATGGCTGCCAGTTCGCGCCGAACCAGTCGTAATCGAGCGGCACTCCTGCGCCGAGCATCGAATCGTTCACATAGAAGACGCCCTTCGCGTCATCGTAGCCGCGGACCGTCCGCCAGTGAGCGATGCGCGAGATCGACGGATCCTGCATCCATTGGGTGACCATCGGCGCGAACCCGTTCGCGATGAGCCGTTTCATGAGGTCATTCGTCCCGTTCATCCGCGACATCGAGCGCAGGCCGAACTCCGAAGCGACCCAGGGGTCCACGCCACCGGGGCCCATCCCGCGACGCACGTCGGCACCGCGCAACGGGGTCCGTGCGGTCTCCTGATCGACGTTCACGTCGAGGGTCGAGAGCGCCATGACGACCGCGGCCGGACCGCAGTTGTTCAGCGACTGCCAGACGTGCTTCATCGGGCCGAGGTCGCCTTGCGGGAGGGCCGCCGCGACGATCGGCCGCTCGGTCCCGTCGTCGGCCGCGGCCGGGGTGCTCGGGCCGGCGAGCATCGCGACCCCGAGGAGCAGGATCGTCGCGCCGCGCAGTCCCGGCCGAAGTCTCAGCCGAGGTTTCATTGGTCCCGATGCTAAAGCGGTGCGTACCATGGGTCCATGACCCGCGGCACCCTGACTCGAGGCCGGCTCGCCGAGCACCCCCTGTGGTCCGGCGCGCTCGACGCGGCCGAGCTGGCCGGCCGGCTCATCCTCCCGGTCGTGGTCTCCAGCGACGTCGCGGACCGCGAGCGGATCGAGGGCACCGGCGGGCTCGAGCGCCTCTCGGTCACCGAGCTGGTACGCGCCGCCCGCACCGCCTCGGCCGCCGGCCTCGCCGGGCTCCTGCTCTTCGGCGCGACCGATCGCAAAGACGGCCGGGCGCTCATCGCGAGCGAGCGGGACCACATCGTCGTCCGGGCGATCCACGCACTCAAGCAAGCGCTGCCGGATTTCCCGATCGCCACCGACGTGTGCGTCTGCGCCTACACCGATCACGGTCAATGCGTGCTGTTCGCCGACGGTCTTGCCGATGTGGGCGGGACGCTCGAACGCCTCGGCGAGATCGCAGTCGCGCATGCCGACGCCGGCGCCGACCTGCTCATCCCCTCAGGCATGCTGGATGGGACCGTCGCCGCGGTGCGCGCCGCGCTCGGCGGCGCGCACGAGGCCGTCCCGGTCGCCGCGATGGCGAAGCTCGAAAGCTCGCTCTACGGCATGCATCGGGCGCTCGTCGGTGCCGTCCCGGTCCGCGAACGGGCCGTCCCGCTCCTCGCCGCCGACGACCCCTTCGCGCCGCGCGCTCGCGTACTGCGTGATCTCGCCGCCGGCGCGGATGCCACCGTCGTGAAGCCGGGAGCCGCCGCCCTGGACATCGTGGCGCTGCTCGCCACGGCGACCGACCGACCGGTCGTTTCGTTCCACACCGCCGATGAGCACGCGGCGTTCGTCGCGGCCTCGGATGACCTTGACGCGGTCGCCGCCGAGCGCGAGACCCTCGCCGCCGCGCGGCGGGCCGGAGCCGGGCTTGTGATCTCGTACGGTGCTCGTAACGTCACGGACTGATCTCCCAGCCGTTGGCCAGGTAGACCGGTAGGCCAGTCAGACCGTCGCGACAGAACGACCGGACGCCAGAGCGCCCCAAGGAGACCGAGATCGACCGAGCGGCCCGCATCGTCCTCGCGCTCGTGCTCGGCACGCTGGTGGTCGGGAGCTTCGTCCTCGGCCCGGCCGGTCCGGTGACCGGCGGCGCCCCGGCTGCCGCCTCTGGCCCGAGTGCACGGCCCCGGGCGCTCGCCGTCGCACGCGGCGGCTTCGCGACGCTGCGGGAGCCAGCGGCGGTCGCCTCAGGGGATGCCGATCTCGCGGTCCCGCTTGCGAGGGCGGCGCCGACCCCCGCCCCGACGGCGGCGCCGACACCCGAGCCCACCGCGCCGCCCGCACCCGTTGAAGCGGTCGCGGTCGCCACGCCAGCGCCGCGAACCCCTGCGCCTCGTCCAGCGGCCGCGGCCCCGGTGGTCACCACCGGGGCCTCCGGTGCCGAGCTTCGGATGCTCAGCCTGATGAACGCGTCGCGCGCGCAGTCCGGGATCGGCGCGCTCGCGCTCGATGCCGGTGTCTCGGTGACGGCGCGCGCGCACAGCGCGGCCGAAGCGCAGGCCGGCTACGTCTATCACGACGGCCCTGACGGCACCGCCCGAAGCCGCAATGCCGCCGCGTGCGGCTCGGGGTGGTACGGGGAGAACACCGGCAAGGTCTGGAATGGGAACGTCGACGCGTTGCATTGGGAGTTCATGGCCGAGCCGCTCGTGCCGATCAACCATCGCACGAACATCGTCGACCCCAACTTCCGACGCGTCGGCATCGGAGCGGTGCAGGGTCCGGACGCCCTGTACATGACGATGGTGTTCTGCCGTTGATCCCTGCTTCCTTCGCCGCCGCTTCGCGACTGCTTCGGTCGCGGGGGCCGGTGGGGCTCGCCTCGGGCGAAGCCCGGGTCGGGCCAGCGGTGCGTTCTTAGCGGCGCGCGTATGCGTGCCCTGCTAGCGTCAGGTCATGGATCACGAGCGCACCACCCTGGCGAACGGCGTCCGCGTGCTCATCAGCGAGATGCCGGAAGCCCGCTCCGTCTCGGTCGCGGTGTACGTCGGGGTCGGCTCCCGCTCCGAATCGAAGCTGAACGCCGGGACCAGCCACTTTCTCGAGCACATGGTGTTCAAGGGGACCGCGAACCGCCCGACCGCCTCGGAGATCAGCCAGCAGATCGAGGGCGTCGGGGGCAGCGTGAACGCTTCGACCGACAAAGAGGCCACCGTCTTCTCGGCCTTCGTGCCCGCGCGGCATTACCTGCTGGCTCTCGACATCGTGGCCGACATGGTGCGCGCACCGCTCCTCCGCGCTGAAGACGTCGAGTCGGAGCGCAACGTCGTCGTTGAAGAGATCCGGATGTATCGAGACCAGGCTCCGGACCGCGTGCACACGATGATCGACGAGCTCCTCTACCCCGGGCATCCGCTCGGATGGGAGATCGCTGGCCGCGAGGCGGTCGTGCTCGGCCTCACTGCCGGCGGCCTTCGCGACTTCATGGCCGCGGGCTACGCACCGTCCCGCATCGTCGTCGCTCTGGCTGGCCGTCTCGATGCGGCCGAAGCGCGCCGGGCGGTCGAAGCGCATTTTGGTGATCTCGTCGCGCGCCCCCCACTCCCGGTCCGCCCGGCGCCGCGTGCCGGGCGCGTCCGGACGAAGGTCCTGGCCAAACGCGGAGAACAGGCGCACATCTGCATCGGCTGGCGGGGCGTCGCCCAGGACCATCCCGACAAGTACGCACTCGATGTGCTCAATGCGGTGCTTGGCGAGGGGATGTCGAGCCGGCTGTTCTTGGAGCTCCGCGAGAAGCGCGCGCTCACCTACGACGTGCATAGCTACGACGCCAACTACTCCGACGCGGGACACCTGGTCATCTACGCCGGCGTCGCACCGGCCCGTGCGGCCGAGGCGGTGACCGCGGCGCTCGCCGAGGTCGCGCGTTTGCGCGCCGAGCCGGTGGGGGATGCCGAGCTGCTGCGCATCCGCGACTTCGCGAAGGGTCGTATCGAGCTGCGGCTCGAACACAGCCGTGGCGTGTCGAGCTGGCTTGCTGGTCAGGAGCTCTTCCTGGGCCGCGTCCGTACCGTCGACGAAGTCTGCGCGATCATCGATGGTGTGAGCGCCGCCGATATCCAGCGGGTGGCGCGACTGTACCTGCGTCCCGAGCTGGCCTATCTCGCGGCGGTCGGCCCTCGTGCGACCGTGTCCGGGCTCGCCGCGCCAGGGGCGGAAGAAATGACGATGGAGATCGCTTCGTGACCGAGTCGAACATTCAGCGCACCCTCATCATCCTCAAGCCGGACGCGGTCCAGCGCGCGATCGCCGGCGAGCTGCTCGCGCGCTTCGAAAAGCGTGGCCTGCGCATCGCCGCGCTGCGCCTGCTCCGCGTGGACCGCGCGCTCGCGGAGACGCATTACGCCGTCCACGCCGGGAAGTTCTTCTATGACGACCTGGTGAGCACGATCAGCGCGTCCCCGGTGGTCGCCGCGGTCCTCGAGGGGCCGAACGCGATCGCCGTCGTCCGCTCGATGGTCGGCGCGACCCGTCCGCACGAGGCCGCCCCGGGCACGATCCGCGGGGACTACGCCCTCGTCGGGCTGCGCAACCTCGTGCATGCGAGCGACGCGCCGGAGACCGCGGCGGTCGAGATCGCGCTGTGGTTCCCCGAGGGTATCGTGGCCTATACCCGCGACATCGAACGCTGGATGACCGACGAGGGCGCGCCGCGCTAAAGACCAGGCGTCCGCGCGCTCGCGGCCGACTAGAGCGGCCGGAGCGCTTTTAGGAACTCGTCAGCGAAGGCGCCGATCGGTCGCAGGAACGCGTCGGGGAAGATCCCGCCGACGACCAGCCCCAGGAAGATGACGACGCCGATGATCCCGGCTGTCGGGCGCGACTCGATCCGCCAGGTGTCAGGCGATCCGCGGAACAGCGCCACGCCCGCCCGTAGCTGCGCAATGAGCAGGAGCAGGGTGGCGACGAAGAGCGCGGTCCCGGCGAGCGGCGAGACGGCGTAGGCGATGAGCTCGACGAAGAAGTGCCCGGGGAATGACCCCAGCGGTGGCGCGCCGATCATCGCGACGCCTCCGGCAATGAAGGTGGCCGCCGCGAGCGGCGCGTGTCCGACATTCGGCCGCTCGGCCCCGGCCCGCTGTTCCAGCGCCCCCGCGGCGAGAAGCTGCTGCGTCGCCGCCGCGCCGGTGACCAGGGCGATGGCGATGCCGCCGATGATCCCTGGCCCAGAGAGCGTCGCGATCCCGGTCAATGCGGCCCCGAGGTTCGAGATCACCGCGTAGACGACCAGGCGCCGAAGATCACGAGCGCCGCACGCGAGCAGCGCGCCACCCAGGGCGGATACGATGCCGAGGCCGAGCAACAGATCCTGTACGCGGCTCACCTGGATGATCGCCGGCAACAGGCCGCTGGCCGCGAGGATCTCGGCGAAGGCGATGAACGTCAGGGGAACGAGCACACCGAAGTACATGCCGAGCGCGGCGACCGGGGCTTCCGCGGCGAGGAGCGCGGCGTGGGTGTGGAACGGGATCGCGGCGAGCATCAGCGCGAATGCAACGAACACGAGGACCACCAGGAGGACCACGGTCTGCGCGGGCTGATCCTTCGGCAGGCTCGCCGCCAGGGCCAGCGCGCCGAGTCCCAGGCAGCCACCGAGCACGACGAACGAAAAGTGCCGGAGCGCCGCCTCGACGCTGCGGTTCCGATCGATCTGGAAGGTGAATGATCCGACGGGGATGAGCAGGCCAACGAGCAGCAGGGAGAAGATCAGGAGTGGCGTCGTGAGCGTGAGCACGCCCACCGCGACCGCGCCGATCGCGAGTGCCGTGGGGAAGAAGTTGTATGCCGGCCGGGCGATCGCCACGTCAATGACCAACAGGCCGAGGGTCGTCAGTAGCGTGAGCGCCGCCAGGCGCGCCAAGGGCGACAGCCGCAACGGCACGCCAAGGATCTCGCCGGTCGCGTCGTTCGACTGTGCGACCACGATCGCGCCGGCGACCACGATCGCGCCGATCGTCAGGCCGGCGACGTACGGGAGGCGCTTGCGGATGGCGAAGGCGAGGCAGGCCGCGACGCCCAGGAGGAGCGCGGGTGCGGCGATGATCATCCCTCGCGGACCGCTCGCTCGTTCACCACGAGGAAGGCACCCGCGAGCGCGATGACGATCTCGAGCCACGCGAGGACGAGCGTGAGGCCGAGGCGGGCGTCGGGCGTGAGCCGGACGAGGAGCTGGACGCCGCTGATCATCAGCAGCGCCGCAAGCGACACGCGCACGGCGGTCCGCGCCGTGAGCAGGATCGCGGTGCCACTCGACAGCAGCCAGATCCCAGCAACTTCGATGATCACCGCCGATGGGCTATCGAAGAGCGCGATCGAGGCGGTATCTCCGCCGACGGTCCGGAACGACGCGTAGGCCACCGGCGTGACGATCGCGGCGACGAACGTCGCCGCCCAAAGACGCCAGCCCGGATCCTCGCCGTAGCTTCCATCCCGCGCCGCGACGAACAGGATCCCCGCCGCGACAAGTCCGGCGAATCCGCTGACCGCGAGCTCGGAAGGTGTCGCGACCGACGCGGCGATGACCGTTGCGGTGACCGACACCGCCGCGATCCCCACGGCGATGTGGCGGAGCTGACGAGCGCCATTCGCGGCGAGCGTCGTGAGCGCGATGAGCGCGAGGTAGATCACCGGACCGACCAGACGAGCAGCACGACGATGAGGCCGGTGGCGAGCCAGACGCCGCCACGCCGCTCCACGGCAGCGAACGTGTCGGACGTGCGCGAGGCGGCGATGTCGAGCGCCCGGAAGATGGCCAAGCCGGCCGGGACGGGATCGGCGACGGTGGCGAGCACGCGCAATCGGAGCGCGGCCGGCGTGAGATCGGGCACGAACGGGCGGATCGATCGCGCGACGACGACGAGGAGGGTCGCGACAGCGGCGACCGCCGGAACGAACAGCCCCGCACCGGCGACCACCGGCGCGAAGGGCCGCCCGACGACCACGGTCACGCTCTGATAGAGCGGGATCGAGAGAAG
>JAYVCA010000074.1:0-6954 GCA_043750135.1 Chloroflexota bacterium
CGGCGCGAAACGCTCGGCCCCTGCGCCAAAACGCTCCTGAAGGGCGGCCGCGAGCTCGGCGGTGGCGACGAGACGGAAGGGGAGCAGCTGCAGCCGCGAGCGGATGGTGTCGTTGAGCACCGCGGGGCTTTGGGTAAGGAGGAGGAGCAGCGCGTGTCGCGGCGGCTCTTCGAGCGTCTTCAGCAGCGCGGCCTGTGCGTGTTCATGCAGCTCGGCCGCATCGTCGATGACCACGACGCGGGTCCGTCCCTCGAGAGGTCGAAGGACAAGATCCGTCTGCATCTCGCGGATCTGATCGATCGTGATGACCGCCTTGTCCGCCGCGCGCTCGACGAGGCGGACGTCCGGGTGCGTGCCGTGATCGATCTTCTGGCAGGATCTGCAGCGCCCACAACCCCCGGCCGGGCGATCGGTCTCGAGACAGTTCAAGGTCTGGGCGAGGCGGAGCGCAACAGTGCGCTTCCCGATGCCACGCGGGCCGAACAACCCGTAGGCTTGAGCGACCTCACCGCGTGCGGCCTGGGCGCCGAGCCGGTCGAGGAGTCGCTGCTGTCCGATCACCGCCCGCATCAGATCGTCAGTGTAGGAAACGTCACCGCGCTCGTGTACGCCGCCTCGGTCCGCTCGGCGATCCGCTCCCAGGTCCACCGCTCGGCCACCCGGGCACGGCCTGACGCGCCCATTCGCGCGGCCGCAGCGGGATCGTCGAGCAGTACGCGGATCGCCGCCGCGATCGCGTGTGGCTCATTGGCCGCGTGGAGTCCATCGATGCCTTCGCGCACGACTTCGCGGAGTGGGGCGATGTCTCCGGCGATGACCGGGCGTCCCGCGCACCAGGCCTCGAGGTAGGTGTGCCCGAAGGTCTCGTGGCTCGACGGCATGCAGAAGATCGTCGCTCGCACGTAGGCCTCGGCCTTTGCCGCCTCGCTCACCACGCCCGGCTCGGTCCACCGCGGATCGCGAAGGGGCCCCGGCCCGAGGAAGCGCCGCTGTCCGATCGCTTGGAAGCGTACGGCGGGATGTGTGTCCCACACGAGCGACGCCGCGGCGCGCAGCGCGTCATAGCCCTTGTACCGCTCCTTCCGCCCGACGAACAGGATCGTCTGCGGATCCGCCGTCAGGATCGGCAGCGGTGCGCCGAGGATCGGGCCGACGCCCGTCACGTGTACCCGCCGAGCGCCCCGCTCGCGGTACCAGCCGGCCTCCCATTCGGTGAGCGCGAGCACCGCGTCGTCGCGCGCATACCGACGGCTGTCGGCTCTGCCGTCACCGGAGAACCGCTGGCCGGGATGCGCGAGCGGCGTCTCGACGAATGCTGCACCAATGGCGCGCGCCGCGCGCTCGGCCGGGCCGGCCCATTCGCGGGCAAGGACGTGGACGAGGTCGGCGCCGGCGAAGGCGCGGGCCAGGCGTCCGGCCGGGACCAGCGAGAGCGGGATGATCGCCTCCGCGGCTGCCACGGCGGTGGCGACGAACACATAGCGAAGGCCGCCCTCGATGATCTCGACATCGCCGGGGGGTGCGGCGTAGACCGCGTCCGGGATCCCGGGCCTCCGCCAGACCGGGCGAATGCCGACGAGCGTCACCTCATGTCCGCGGGCGGCGAGCGCGGTCCCGAGCGCGCGCGCCTGCGCCTCGGATCCGCCGACGGTGGAAAGCAGCTTCTTCGCGATGACGACCCGCATCGCCCGAGGGTAACCGGGGGTGGCTAGACGGCGGTCGTGGCGGCCTCGGCGGCGGCCCGCGCGTACGTCGTTTCGACCCGATCGATGACCGCGTCCCAACTCCACCGCCGCTCCACCTTCGCCTGCCCGCGACGCCCCATCTCGGCGGCCGCGGTCGGGTCGGCGAATAGCCAGAGGATCGCCGCGGCAACGGCGTCCGCGCGCTGACGCACACACAGGCCGTCGACCCCATGGTCGATGACGTCGCGGATCGCCGGGATATCCCCGCCGATGACTGGCTTGCCGTGGAGCCACGCCTCGAGATAGCCGAGGCCGAAGGTCTCGTGGAGTGAGGGCATCGCGAACAGCGCGCAGGCCTCGAGGGCGTCGGCCTTCTCGGTCGCGCTCGCGTTCTCGAGGTGGATGATCCGCTCGTCGTGATACCGCGCGAAGTCGTCGAAGAAGGTCGAGTAGAAGCCGGGCACGCCGATGAACACGAAGCGGGCATCGGGGTGCGCTCGCCACACCGTCTCGGTCGCGTCAAGCAGCTGGATGAAGCCCTTGTACCGCTCCTTCCGTCCGATGAACAGGACGATCGGTGCGTGGTCCGGAATGCGATGCGTGGCCCGAAAACGAGCGCCGCTGCCCTCGCCGGTCGCGTTGGGTCCCATCCCCGTCGTGATCACGCGCGCCGCGCCGATCCCACGGTCGAGGTACCAGTCGCGCTCCCAGTCGGTCATCGTCGTGATCGCTGAGGCGCGGCGGTAGCGCGCGAAGTCGGATGGGGCGTCGCCGCCATGGAACTGGCCGGGGTGGGCGAGCGGGGTGAGAACGAGCGGGAGCTCGAGCTCCTCGGCGACCTCGATCGAGCTGTCGAGGTATTCACGTCCGACGTTGTGGATGAGCTCGCGATCCTCGGCGTAGCGCTCGAGCAGATCTCCGCGCATGAGATCGAGGAGCGTGGTCGCGTCAGCGGCTTTGCCCAGGATGCCGCCGCGCGGCCGAACTTGGACGACTTGGACGCCGCGGTCGAGGAAGACGCGGTGGTCGTCGTGCACCACAGGCGTGAACGACGCGCCGCGGTAGCGTGCCTCCTCCTTCTCCGAGGGCCAGGCGCAGACGACGCGGACGTCGTGACCGCGCGAGGCCAGGCGCGTGGCGAATTGGTAGGCCAGGCTCTCGGAGCCGCCGATCGGCGCGTAGCCGCGCTTGGTGAACAGCAGCTTCATCGACGAGACGTAGAGCGCAACTCGGATGCCAGCCCGGTCAGGACGCGGCGGCGGACGCGTCCTCGACGCCGAGGAACTTGAACCACTGACGCTCGCCGGATCGGATATAGGACGAGAAGAGGTAGCTCGGCGTGGACGGCGGCCGGAATGGCTGCCGGGCGAGCGCCATCGAGGATTCCTTGACCGTGCGGCCGCCTTTGCGATGGTTGCAGGCCTTGCAGGCCGCCACGACGTTCTCCCAGGTGTGCTCGCCGCCGCGGTGACGTGGGATCACGTGGTCCAGGGTGAGGTCATGCCCGCGCTTCCCGCAGTACTGGCAGGTGTGATCGTCGCGAAGGAGGACCTCCTTGCGTGTCATCTTCACCACCGGCCGGGGCCGCTTGATGTGATACGCGAGCCGGATGACCGACGGCGAGGGGATCTTGGCTCGCTCGCTCGTCACGATGTGGCCGTTCTGCTCGATGACCACGGCCTTCTGCTTATCAAGCAGGACCACCGCCCGACGGACGTTGCACACGTTCAGCGGCTGGTAATCGAGATTGAGCACGAGGACGTTCGCGTCGACCACGCCCATGTACCGATTTTAGGGGTCAGGCGTTAGAATGGCTGTCTCGATGGCTGAAAACGGGGCTTCCCCGGCGACCTGGACCGTGAAGTCGGGCCTTGCCCAGATGCTCCGGGGCGGCGTGATCATGGACGTCGTCACTGCCGAGCACGCCAAGATCGCCGAGGACGCCGGGGCGGTCGCGGTCATGGCGCTCGAGCGGGTCCCTTCCGATATCCGCAAGGAAGGGGGGGTCGCTCGGATGAGCGATCCCCAGCTCATCCTCGACATCATGGAAGCAGTCACCATCCCGGTCATGGCCAAGGCCCGGATCGGGCATTTCGTAGAGGCTCAGGTGCTCCAGTCGATCGGCGTCGACTACGTCGACGAGAGCGAGGTGCTGACCCCCGCGGACGAAACGTTCCACATCGACAAGAGGAAGTTCGACGTCCCGTTCGTGTGCGGCGCGCGCGATCTCGGCGAGGCACTCCGCCGGATCAGCGAGGGCGCGGCGATGATCCGCAGCAAGGGTGAGGCTGGTACCGGAAACATCGTGGAAGCGGTCCGCCATATCCGTGCGATCACCTCAGGCCTTGCCGCCCTCGCTGATCTCGACGACGACGCCGCACTCGTTGCGAAGGCGACGGAGTATCGCGTGCCGGCTGATCTGGTCCGACAGATCGCCAAGGCGAAGAAGCTCCCCGTCGTGATGTTCTGCGCTGGCGGGATCGCGACCCCGGCGGATGCCGCGCTCATGATGCAGCTCGGTGCCGAGGGAAATTTCGTCGGCTCCGGCATCTTCAAGTCCGACGATCCGGCCCGCCGTGCGAAGGCGATCGTCGAGGCCACCACGCATTTCACCGACCCCAAGCTCATCGCCGAGGTCTCGCGCGGGCTCGGTGAGGCGATGCGCGGCATCGCGCTCGAGACGCTCGCGGCCGGCGAACGGCTTGCCGTCCGCGGCTGGTAATCACTCAGTCACCGAGGGTGACTAGGTCATTTGCTCCGCCGTGCTTCGCACGGACGTAGTAGGTGGTCGCGGGTCCGCCAGTGAATGACCTCCGCGTCGGAGTGCTTGGCCTCCAGGGCGACTTTCGTGAGCACCTTGAGACCTTCGCCCGGCTCGGTGTTGTCGCGACCGATGTGCGCCGGCCGGAGCAGCTCGACGTGATCGACGCGCTGGTCATCCCTGGCGGCGAGAGCACGACGATCGGCAAGCTGGCCGAGCAGTACGGTTTCCTTCCCAAGCTCCGCGCGCGGATCGCCGCGGGCATGGCGGTCTGGGGCACCTGCGCCGGCGCGATCTTCCTCGCGCGCGATGTGCCCGGTCACCCGCACCCGCTCCTCGGGGCGATGGACCTGACCGTTCGCCGGAATGGCTTCGGCCGTCAACGCGAGTCTTTCGAAGCGGACCTCCAGGTCCCGATCCTCGGTGCCGAGCCGTTCCACGCGATCTTCATCCGCGCGCCGCTCATCGAACGCGCCGGTGCCGAAGTCGAGGTCCTGTCGACCCTCCCGAGCGGCGCGATCGTCGCGGTCCGCCAGGACCGGTTGCTCGCCACCTCGTTCCACCCCGAGCTTACCCACGACGATCGTTTCCACGCCTACTTCCTTGCCGTCGGAGCCGCTGAGCAATGAGCGCCCGCGCCGCCATGCCGACCGATCTCCCGCGCGTCGCACGGTTCCTTTCCGATGCGAGCGCTGTTCCGGAAGCGATCGTCGGCTCGGTCCTGCCGCGGTCGCTCGTGTCCGGCGCCTTCGCCGGCTGGCTCAAGCTCCTCCCCGGCACGCTCGGGCTGCGCACCCCGCTTCGGGTCTTCATCGAGGAGTACCGCGGCCGTCTCTGCAGCGTCTCGCTCGTCTACGCCGGACGGCGTCCCGAATGGGTGGTCCTCGCCCTCGCCGCGCTGCCCGATCCGGGCGGCTCGGAAGGGTCCTTTCGCCTCCTGTCCCACATCGCGGCATCAGCCGCGCAGCGCGGGATGCTGCGGGTGTTCGGCGCGGTGTCTGACGAGACCCGGCCCCGTGAGATGTTCTTCCAGGCCGGCTTCTACTCGTACACCCGCGAGACCTGGTACGCCGCTCCCCGGGCGCCGCTCGCCGCGCCCTCGGGCCGTTACCCCGGCCATTACGCGCGGCGCCAAGATGCCCACGATCTCTTCCGCTTCTACGTCGCGACCACGCCGCACGCGGTCCAACGGGCCGAGCAGCTCACGGTCGAGGACTTTGACGTCGGCCGCCCCGCCGGTGCGTTCGACCCGCCGCATCTGGTGAGCGGCAGTCCGCTCACGATGCGGCGCGCGACCGCGATGATCGCCGGTGAGACCGGCGAGGGCCGGCCGCGCGGGTTCGCCGCGAGCTTCCGCGGCCTCGAGCGCCATCCGGACGTGGTAAAGATCCGCACCGCGGGAGGCGATACCGAGCTTGCGCGCGAGCTCGTCCGCGGCGCGTCGCGCGAGCTCGACCCTGGCCGGCCAATGACATCACCGGTGCGCTCCTATGAGGAGCACGTCACCCGGGCGCTCGTCGGGGAGGGGTTCCAGGAGGTGGCGACGGCTATGCTTTTCGTCAGGGAGCTCGCGGTCCGCATCGAAGAGCCGGCGCTTGCGCCGGCGGTGGTGAGATGAAGACGGAACGGGACGATCTGGACGCGATCCTCGACTCGCTCCCGCCCGACGTCGGCCACCGCATCCGCGACCTCGACGACCTCGACGGCCTTCTTGAGATCGTCATGGATCTCGGCCGCATCCCCGAAGCGAGGTTCGCCGGGCGCGAGGAGACGCTTTCGCATCGCGAGGTGACCGCGGAAGATCTCGCCTACGTCATCTCGCGGATCGGTCAGTTCGGCGGAGACAATCGCGCCGGCATCGAGCGCACGCTCCACCGCATCAGCGCGCTCCGGAATCGCGCGGGGAAGGTCGTGGGGCTCACCCTGCGCGTGGGCCGGGCGGTGTACGGGACGATGGAGATCATCCGCGACGTCGTCGAGTCGGAGAAGAGCATCCTCCTCCTCGGCCGTCCCGGCGTCGGCAAGACCACGCTCCTGCGCGAGGTCGCGCGCGTCCTTGCCGACGATCTGAAGAAGCGGGTCGTCATCGTCGATACCTCGAATGAGATCGCCGGCGACGGTGACATCCCGCACCCCGGTATCGGCCGCGCGCGGCGGATGCAGGTGGCCACGCCCGCGCTGCAGCACGCGGTCATGATCGAAGCGGTCGAGAACCATATGCCCGAGGTCGTCGTCATCGACGAGATCGGCACGGAGCAGGAGGCGCAGGCCGCCCGCACGATCGCCGAGCGCGGCGTGCAGCTGGTCGCCACCGCTCACGGGAACACGCTCGAGAATCTCATGCTGAATCCGACCCTCGCCGATCTCGTCGGTGGGATCCAGACCGTGACCCTCGGCGACGAGGAGGCGCGCCGGCGCGGGACCCAGAAGTCGGTGCTCGAACGCAAAGGCCCGCCGACGTTCCAGGTGCTCGTCGAGATCCAGGCGTACCAAAAGGTCGCGCTGTAT
>JAYVCA010000075.1:0-10007 GCA_043750135.1 Chloroflexota bacterium
CGCGCGCAGGCGGGCGGCACCGCTGACCGGTCCCGGTCGGCGCAGGTGTTCCGCGCACCGCTGAAATGGGCCGGCGCCGGCGCGGCGGCGGTCGTGGTCGCCGTGTCGCTCGGGCTGACCGGCGTCGCCGATTCGATCTTCCAGATCTTCGAAGCCCGGCAGTTCACCGCGGTGAACGTCGCGCCAGGTGACCTGCGGACCCTCGAGCAGCTCGGCGCGTACGGGACGATCACCTGGTCCGAGCGACCGGTGCCGCACCAGGTCGCGAACGCCGCGGCCGCGAGCGCGGCGACCGGCCTCGCCGCTCCCGCGGTGAACCTGCCGGCGCGCGTCAGCGGTCCGGCGACCTACGCCATCCTTGAGCGCACCACCGCGACCTTCACCTTCGACGCGGCGAAGGCCGGCGCGGCGGCGGCGAAGATCGATCGCACCCTGCCGCCGATGCCGGCCAGCATCGACGGCAGCACGCTCACCTTCACCGGCGGTCCCGCGATCGTCGTCACCTATGGGTCCGGTCAGGACGCACCCGCGATCGTCGCGGGGGTCGCGAAGACGCCGACCGTCGGGTCGGACCGGGCGAGCATCGCCCAGATCCAGGCCTACCTGTTGGCGCAGCCCGGCATCTCGCCCGAGCTCGCGGCGCAGATCCGGAACATCAATGACCCGGCGAGCACGCTTCCGGTGCCGATCCCGGTGGGGCAGGCGACGACGAAGCGTGTCACAGTCCACGGGGTGACCACTGGGCTCTTCGTCGGCGACTCGACCGGCATCGGGAGCGGAGTGATCTGGCAGCAGAACGGGCTCGTCTACGCGGTGGGCGGGACGCTCACCGAGAGCGAGACCCTGGCGGTCGCCAACTCCCTCCGTTGAGCCCGACGGACCCGGCCGGCCTGGCGCTCCGTACCGAGGAGCTGGCGAAGCGGTACGGCCGGATCACGGCTCTCGCGGGCCTGACGATGGCCGTGCCGCGCGGTGAGATCTTCGGCTATCTCGGACCCAATGGCGCCGGGAAGACGACATCGGTGAAGCTGCTGCTCGGTCTCGCGCGGCCCACGGCGGGCGAGGCCTGGGTCCTCGGTGCGCCGATCAGCGATCCGGTCGCGCACCGCCGCGCCCGCCGGCGCATCGGCTATCTCCCTGAGCTCTTCCGCTACCAGCATTGGCTCACCGCGCGCGAGGTGCTCCGCCTCCACTGCGCGCTCGCCGACATGGATCGCGCGGTCTGGGACCGCGAGGTCGGCGAGGCCCTGGGGATCGTCGGCCTCACCGAGCGCGCCGACGACCGCGTCGGCGGGTTCTCCAAGGGGATGCAGCAGCGGCTCGGTCTCGGCGTCGCGCTCCTCGGCCGGCCGGAGCTCGTCCTCCTGGACGAGCCGACGAGCGCGCTCGACCCGGTCGGCCGGCACGACGTCCGCGAGATCATCCGCGCGCTCAAGGCCCGCGGGACCGGCGTCTTCCTGAACTCGCACCTGCTCACCGAGGTCGAGCAGGTCTGCGACCGCGTTGCGATCGTCGACAAGGGACGCGTCATCGCTGTCGGTACGCTCGCCGAGCTCCTGCGGAGCGACGCGGTCCGGCTCCGCGCGACCGGTGTGACCGCCGCCGCGAAGGAGGCGATCGCCGCGCTCGGGGCGCTCGACGACGAGGGCGAATGGCTCGTCGTCCGCGGCATCACCCCCGACCTCGTTCCGGCGCTCGTGGACCTGCTCGTTCGTCACGGCGCGCGGGTGTACGCGGTCGAGCCGCGGCATGAGAGCCTCGAGGATCGCTTCCTCAGCCTCCTCGAACGGCCGGAGCGACCCGCATGAGCCACGCCCTGATCATCGCCCGGCTCGTCGTCCGCGAGGCCGCGCGCCGCCGGTTGCTCCTCGCACTCCTCATCCTCACGCTGATCATCATCATGCTCACCGGGTGGGGCTTCAGCCGGATCCCGACCTTCACCCAGGGTGGCCGCCTTCTGAGCGACGTGGCGGTGAAGACGGTCGCGTCCCAGTTCCTCATTCTCACGATGTTCATGTTCAGCTTCGTGCTCGCGATGTCCGCGGTCTTCGTCGCCGCGCCCTCGATCGCCAATGACGTCGAGTCGGGGATCGCGCTCGCGGTGTTGTCGCGGCCGATCTCGCGGACCGAGTACATCCTCGGGAAGTGGCTCGGCCACGCCCTGCTCCTTGCGATCTACGCCGGCGGAGCGGGGGCGATCGAGCTCCTCGTGGTGAACGCGGTCGTCGGCTATCTGCCGCCGGAGCCGGTCGCGTTCCTCGGATTCCTCATCGCCGAGGGGCTCGTCATCCTCACCCTCGCGCTTCTGCTCTCGACCCGCCTCTCAGGCATGGTCGGCGGCGTCATCGCGCTCGTGCTCTTTGGGATCGCGTGGATCGGCGGCATCGTCGGCGGGATCGGTGCGGCGTTCGATAACGCGACGATCGGCCATGTCGGGACCGCCACCCGGCTGGTCCTGCCCACCGATGCGCTCTGGCGCGGCGCGGTGTTCACGCTCGAGCCCGCGGTGGTCATCGGCGCGAGCTCGCAGGCGGGCCCCGCGGCGGCGGCGAACCCGTTCTTCGCCGCGGCGGCCCTCCCGCTCGCCATGGAGCTGTACGCCGTCGCCTGGGTCGCGGTCCTGCTGGGGCTCACCGTGCTCTCGTTCCGCGCGCGCGAGCCGTAGCGCTGGCCGGGCCATCGCGGCTGATCCTGGTGAAGCATTCCGCGGTCGACATCGGCCCCGATCAGCCTCCTTCGAGGTGGAGATTGTCGGCCGAAGGACGCGCCCGGTGCGCAGGGCTCGCCGACCGGCTTGCGCCGTTCCGCCCCGAGCGGATCACCTCGAGCGTCGAGCCGAAGGCGCGGGAGACCGCCGAGCTGGTGGCTGCGAGGCTGGGGATCCCAGCTCGGACCGCGCCCGATCTCCACGAGCATGACCGGAGCGACACCGGATTCCTCGGGGCCGAGGCGTTCGACGCCGCCGTCGCACGCTTCTTCGCGCAGCCGGAGGTGCTAGTCCTCGGCCTGGAAACGGCCGCGGCCGCGGCACGCCGATTCGATCGCGCCGTGACTGCGGTGACCGCGGAAAGCACCGACGAGACCTGCGTCATCGTGGCCCACGGGACGGTGATCTCGCTCTTCGCGGCGTCACGCGCCGGCATCGAGCCACTTGTGCTCTGGCGAGAGCTGTCGCTGCCTTCGTTCGTCGCGTTCGGCTGGCCTGGCGGCGCGATCGAGTCGGTCGTCCGCCTCTAGCGATCGGCGGGCGTCAGCGACTCCGGCCGGAGCGACCACCGGATCGATCATCAGAGGCGACGAAGGTCTTCCCCGCCCCGGTGATCGCCCAATGGGTCATGTCCTGGCCTGGCCGCGCGCCGTGCCAATGGCGCTCGCCGGCGGGGATGAACGCGACATCACCCGGTGTGACTTCCTGCTCCTCGGTCTCCGTCGCAACGATGCCGAGCCCGGCGGTGATGATCAGGATCTGGTCGGTGGTGTGGCTGTGAAGCCGGTTCCGCGCCCCGTCGTGGAACGTGACCTCGGTCAGCCGGAGGTCCCGGGCCTCGTCGCCGACGACGCTCTGCGTCTCGGCCCGCCCGAGGAAGATATCGGTGGCGTCCGACGCGCGGCCGCCGGGGGTCACCGTGATCACGCGCATGAGCGCACCCTAACAAATGCGGATAACGCACCGCCGGGACGCCGCCCCATACGAATGGAACAGCGTTCCGGCGGTGGCTGCCAGCCTGCGCTGGCCTACCCGGTCTTAGCCCAAGTAGAGCTGAGCGAGGTCCAGGAGCGACTTGGTGTTCGTCGGGGTCCCGAAGATGCGGGGGCCGGCGTACACGATGAGCACGAGCACGATGAGGATGAGGAGGATGATCCCGATGATCATCCCGGCCCCAAAGCCACCGTCGTTGCTGCCACCTGGCGTGTTGACGTTCGTCTGTCCCATGCGGTTGTCTCCTCCGTCCGCCTACCAGCGGCGTATTCGGTCCGTTGAGCGCCGGAAGGAGAACAAAGCAACCGCCGTGCCAATGTGTAACGAAGCTGCCCACCAGGCTTCCCGCCAGGACCGGGCCGGCCGCTCAGAGGCCAAACACCGTCAAAACGGCCCGGCGAGCTCCGGCGGGGCGAAGATCGCGGCGGGGTGTTGCCACCACTGGCCGACGCCGCGGCCACCGACCTGGGTGAGGAGCGCCGCGAGCGTGTCTGGCGGCTGGCCGCCGGCCACCGCGACGACAACGATCCGGCCGGCGGCCAGGTCCGCGCCATAGCGCGAGCGGATCTCCTGGGGAAGTCCTCCGCCGGGGAGCAGCCGGGCGAGCGCCGCGAGCGGACCGCCGCGCTGCTTGCCCGGGTACCACGCGCGGTCGCGAGCGATCCGCGCGGCGAGCGCGCGGTCACCGGCGACGACCGAGAGATCCTGCGGTCGAACGCCCGAGTCATGGAGCAGGTCCACCGCCGCCCCGGCTGCGGCGTCGTCGGAGAAGCACGCGCCGGCAACCATCGCGCCGGCAACATCGGGAAGGTAGGAAGCGGTGGCCATTACGCGCGCCAGAGTAGGACAGGGATGCGCATCTCGTCCGGGGTCATGCCGCCATGCGAGCCGCGATGCAGCACGACGTGGCCGTCCACGCGGACGATCGAGGCACCGCGATCGTCGCCGACCATCGCGAGCACCTCACCGACCCGCTGCCGGGCGGCCGTCGCGTCACCCCGCCCAAAGAGACCGGCGTCGATCGCCTCGTCGCGATCGAACAGGAAGAATGTCCTCGGATACGCGCGCTCGAGATAGGTCCGCACCTCCGCGGGCGTGTCGGTGTGCAGAAAGGCGACGCGCGGCTCGCCGGCGATCGGATTGCGCAGCAGCGCGCGCAGCTCGGTATCGGCCTCCAGGTCGATGAGCTTTGCCGGATCGACCGCGGCGTGACCGTGGTCGGCGGTGAGGATGACCAAGGTGTCGCCCGGCGGCCGCCCGGCCAGGGCGCGCCGGAGGTTCGTGTCGAGCGACGCGGCCTCGGCGGCGTGCTCCGGTCCGCGCGGCCCGTACTGGTGGGCGGCGGTGTCCACGCCCGACCAGTAGGCGTAGATGTATGCCGGCGCCGTGCCCCAGGGCCGTTCGTCGAGGAGCTGGCCGAGGCGCACGCCCATCGTCGTCGGGAGGATGTACCCGATGTACTCGGCCTCCGGGGCATGCATCTGGGTCATCGCCTCACGGCGGAACATCTCGGGCTCGATGACGTACGACCGCGCGCCGTGCTCGCGCAGCGCCGCATGGATCGAACGGACCCGCGCGTACGCACGAGGATCGACCGACGCATCGTCGAAGAACGATCCGCGCTTGGTGGCAGCGGGTCCCCAGCGCAGCATCTGCGCGATCTGCGCGAACTCCTCGAGCCAGAGGAAGTACGCCAGGTTCCCGTGCTCCTGGGGCGTGCGCGCGGTATTCATCGTCGTGATCGCGGCCGCGGTCGTCGACGGGAAGATCGTCGTCGCGTCGATGAGCTGCGCGCGGTCGCCCTCCCGGGCGCGATCGAGGATCGTCGCGAGGAACGGGAGCTCGCCAGCGGCGGCGAGGCGCTGCAGCTGGTCGTAACCCAGGCCGTCGGCGAGGATGACGACGACCTGCTTCACCCCGTCCCGCAGCGCCGGGTCGAGGTCGCGCAGCGGCGGCAGGTACGACGGATCCCAGGCGCCGCAGAGGTCAAGGACCGTGGTGGCGAGATTCACCAGGCCGCCCCCGTCGTAATCGGGAAGCGCGTACCCGTGCGCCCGAAGGCGATCGATGAGCGTCATGCGGCACGTCTCGCGAAACGGCCGCGGACCCGGGCCAGCTCGCGCTCGAGCGTCGCCGGATCGCTGATCGGCGCGCTGCAGGCCGTCCCGACGCACACGTACGCGGCGGTGCGCTCCGGCGGATAGCCGAGCGTCTCGAGTCTCGCGGCGTCCCGCTCCGGGGCCAGGCGGTGGAGCGAGCGCGCCGGATCGTCATTCGCCACCGCCACCCGCCAGAGCGCCGTCGCGACCGGGTGGCCCGCGGGGCCGACGACGCTCGTGACGAGCGGCTCGGTGAGCGCGCGGGCCACCGCAGAGCCGTAGGCCGCGGCAAATTGTCCCCATTGCCGGTACTCGCCGACGAATCCGCGGAGCGCGCGAACCGCCGACTCCCGCCAGGTGTCGTCCCCGGTGAGCGCGGCCAGGCGGAGGAGCGCGTCCGCAGCGGCCGCGCCGTCCTCGATCGGCTTCTCGCGCTTCGACACCCGCCCCGGCTCGGCGCGCTCGGGCGCGTCCCAGAATCCGCCGGCCTCGGGATCCTCGAGCTTCTCGCGCAGCCGGGTCGCGATCGACGTGGCCCCGGCGAGCGCCTCGGGGTGCCGGCCGGTCTCGTAGGCGTCGATCGTCGCGCCGAGGTACGCCGCGAGGTCGACGAGCAGATCCGGCAGCGTGGCGCCGGCCCCGGCATCGAAATGCATCACCCGCCGATCGACGATGAGCCGCGTGAGGATGGTCCGCATCGTCTGCTGTCCGCGCGCTTGAACCGCGTCCTCGCCGAGGGCGGCAAAGGCGGCGAAGTACGCGGTCGCGGCCAAAGCGTTCCAGCTCGTGTACAGCGTGCGGTCGACGTACGGCGCGTCATGCCCCGCGCGGGCCGCGGTATCCAGCTCGTAGTAGTGCTCGTCGGCGTCCTGCGAGCCGCTGAACGCGCCGGCGTCGGGTCGCCAGAGGACGGCATCCATCCAGCGCATCACGTCGCGGACGACCAGGTCGTACTCCGCTCCGGGGAAGGATCGCGCGGCCTCCGCGTACACCGCGAGGAGCTCGGCGTTGTCTTCGAGCATCTTCTCGAAGTGCGGGATGCCCCACTCCCGGGTGGTCGAGTAGCGGAAGAAGCCGCCTTCGACCGGGTCGTACATCCCGCCGCCGGCCATCGCCGCAAGGGTCTTGTGCAGCATCGTCGCCACCTCCGGCCCGGCGTTCCGTCGATGCAGGTCGATCAGGAAGCGCAAGAGCTTCGGCTGCGGGAACTTCGGGGCGCGGCCGAAGCCGCCGTACTCGGGGTCGTACTGCCCGCGGATGAGCCCGCCGATGGTGTCGACGATCTCCCAGCCAAGAGCGCCCGCCGGCGCCTCGTGGGTGTGGCCTTCCTGCGTGGTCGCCTCGCGGAGCCGCTCGAGGAGCTCGTCCTTGCGATCGCGCCACACCGTCGCGATCTGGGCGGTGTACTGCCGCATCCCCTCGGGCGGGATGTAGGTCCCGCCGTTCAAGATCTCGCCGTCCGGGGTGAGGAAGGCGGTCGTCGGCCAGCCGCCCAGGTTGTAGCGACGGTTCACGTCGGGACGCTGGTCATTGTCGACGCGCACCGGAATGTAGTCGGCGTTGATCCGAGAGATCACCTCGGCGTCGCTGTACGAGGTCTCGTCCATGACATGGCACCAATGGCACCAGACCGCGCTGATCGCGAGAAGGATCGGCTTGTCCGCTGCCTTGGCCTCGGCGAAGGCGGCGTCGCCCCATTCGCGCCAGGCAATCTCCCCAGCTCGGTTCGGCCGGGGGGAAAAATGGAAGCCGCTCATTCGGGCAGGAGGCCGCCGATGCGCTCACGCACGGTCGCTTTCTCGGTCGCCGGGCGGGCGGTCTGGGCATCGGGCGGGCCGGCGCGATGGAGCAAAGTCGTCGACAGAGCCATCTCGCGAGTGTAGGGAGCGTCCGGAAAGCGTCCGGAGGGTCTGGAATCCTGGCCCCGTCGACCGTAGAATGAGCAGCGAACCCGCGAGGAGGTACCACCTTGGCGATCGAGACCACCACCACCGAGACGACCGGGCCGCTCCCGAGCGACGCGATCGTGTCGCTCACCCCGCGTGCGGCCGACAAGCTGAAGGAGATCCTCGCCAAGCAGGGCCGCGATGACATCGCGCTGCGCGTGTACGTCACCCCGGGTGGGTGCTCCGGCTTCTCCTACGGCATGACCTTCGCCGAGGGCGTCGAGGAAGGCGACCAGATCATCGACAACGACGGGGTCAAGGTCGTCGTCGACCCGATGAGCGCGATGTACGTCAAGGGATCCGAGATTGACTTCGTCGACGCGCTCATGGGCGGCGGCTTCGCCCTCCGCAATCCGAACGCCGTTTCAAGCTGCGGCTGCGGCCAGTCCTTCAAGACCGCCGGCGACACCGGGACCGCGAAGGCCTGCGCCCACTAGACCCGATCACGCACCGTGGATCAACGAGGGCGGCCGAAAGGCCGCCCTCTGCTGTTCCTATCTGAGCGGCCGGGCGACGGCTGCCGACGAAACAGCTCCGGACCTCCAGCGGCATAGTGGTTGGATGTCGCAGCTTCGCGGCCTGGCCAGGGCGGGTGTCGTGGTCGCGGTGATCGCGCTCGCGCTCATTGCCGGGTCGGCGCTTGCGACGCGGCGCGGTGCCGTCGCGCCGCCCGCCGCGCTTGACTCGGCCGCCGCGTCGCCGACGGTCGCGGCGCAGAACGAGCCGGTCAGAGCGGCGGTCACCCGCGCGCAGGCCATCGCGTTGGTCCGCAGCCTCGGGGAGGTCGTGCGGGTCGACCGGATCGAAGCGAAGCTCGTCCCGTGGGCCGAGTTCGCACCGGTCGGGGTGGGAGTCGATCGGACAGGGGGACCCCAGCACGGCGGCGGGATCCCGATTCCGACGGTCTGGGCCGTCGCGGTGAGCGGCGAGGCCAAGCCGAACCTCGGTGACCGGGTGCCACAGGTGACCTACCCCTGGGTGCTCTACGGCATCAACCCCATCCGCGCGAGCGTCGCGACGCTCAAGGTCGACACGACCGGCGCCTGGCCGCCGGGGTTCGACGAACTCGCGGATCATGTCGCGCTCGCCCCCACCCCCGATCCGCCCAGCCCCGCGCCGTTGCGGCTGGGTGCGGTCCTCTCGGGCGTCCGCCCCCTTCCCCCGATCCGCGACCTCGCCGCGGCTGACACCGCCGCACAGCAGCTCTGGGCGGTCGTCGGCGCGAACGGCGACCGACCACGGCTCATGCGGAGCGACGACGGCGGCGCGAGTTGGCGGACGGTGCCCAACGATCCGACCCGTGGGTCCGGACCCGCGCACGTTGCGGCCGCCGGCTCACTCATTCTCGTGTCCGACCTGGGACTGGACACCGCCGCGAGCGGTGCGAGCACGTCCGGCGGGTCCTACCTCTCGAAGGACGGCGGGGCGACGTGGACGCGGATCGATGATGTCGCGACGGGTCGGGTCGTCGCGATGCGATCGGGCGGGACGCTCTGGTTCTTCGCCGAGCACCCGTGGGCGAGCAGCGGTGCCGCGACCGGTCCGAGCCGGATCTCGGCCTCGACGGATGGCGAGAACTGGCGGAACATCGGCGAGGTCCCCGGACCTGCGTCGTTCGGAATGCTCGATGTGCCCCTGGTGTCCTTCTCGAAGAACGTGCCCGGTGACGGGATCTTCCGCGTCGAGGGTACCGATCTCACGTCTCTGCGGCTGGTCGCGATCCCCGGATCACCGCAGGTCCCCTCCCTTTTCACCAGCGCGCCGCGCGCGGAGCTCTGGAGCTTCCGCGGCTCCGGTGCGGCTGTCAGTGCCGATGGCGGTCGCACCTGGCGCGACGCGAGCCGCGGTCTGGCCGGCCGGCTGGCCGGACTGTTCTCGGCGAACGGCATTGTCTACGCGATCGGTGACGGCGCGTACTTCTGGGATCCCGACCGGGCGGAGTGGCTGGTAGCGGACGTCCGCGGCGGCAAGACGGATGCGGTATTCCAGCTCGGGGACCGGGTGATCCTGCAGGATCTGCCGGGCGGGCTCTGGCGCTACCCGCCGTAGGCGTCTCCCCGTCGCCGACGCCGCTCGAGCGGCGATCCTGCCGAAACCGGTATCACCGCGCCGATTCGCTGCGGCGGGTGAACCGCCGGGCCTTCAGCTCGGACCGCGGTAGCGAACCAGGCGCGGCGAGATCGATCGCACAGTGCACCCCGATGCCCTGGTGGATCGCGTCGCCCACCGCGCGCGCCAGCCCTGCCGAGTCGACGCCGGGGA
>JAYVCA010000076.1:0-3604 GCA_043750135.1 Chloroflexota bacterium
GCCGCTCTCATCGCGTCGCTCGACCGATCGCTCACGCTCCTCATCGTGGAACACGACATGGACGTCGTCTTCCGGCTCGCCGATCGCATCACGGTGCTCTATGAGGGCCGGATGATTGCCGAGGGCACGCCCGAGGAGATCCGCGGCGACACTCAAGTGCACGACGTCTATCTCGGCAAGGGGATCGGGGCGTGAGCGCGCTCATCGTGCAGGGACTCCACGCCTACTACGGCGAGAGTCATGTCCTCCAGGGGGTCGACCTCGAGGTGGGCAGCGGAGAGGCGGTCGCGCTCGTCGGCCGGAACGGTGCCGGGAAGACGACAACGATCGCGAGCATCGCCGGGCTGGTGCATTCCCGGGCTGGCACGGTGCGTGTGGACGGGATCGACCTCCGGGGCGCTCCGGCGTACCGCATCGCGCGCGCCGGCGTGGCACTGGTCCCGCAAGGCCGCCGCATCTTCGCCGACCTCAGCGTTCGCGAGAACCTGCTTCTGACCGCGCGCCCGGTTCCCGATGGATGGGACGAGCGCCGCGTTCTCGAGCTCTTCCCGTCGATCGGCCGCCGCCTCGAGAACCGCGGTGACGAGCTTTCCGGCGGCGAACAGCAGATGCTCGCCATCGCGCGGGCGCTCCTGCGCAACCCGGCGGTGCTCCTGCTCGACGAACCGTCCGAGGGTCTCGCACCGAAGCTCGTCGATCAGGTCGGTGACGCACTCGTCGCCCTCCGGTCGACCGGGCTCGCGATCCTCCTTGTCGAGCAGAATCTGGCCCTCGCGACCCGCGTGGGGGAACGGCTCTACGTCATGAACAAAGGGACGATCGTCTGGCAGGGCACCCCGCAGCAGCTTGCGGCGCAGCCCGACCTCGAGTCGCGGTATCTCGGTGTCTAGTCCAGCCAGGGCGGGAGGGCTTCCCGGGGTCTCCGACGACTCGGGCTTCATGGCCTTGGCCCTCGCCGAGGCTCGCAGCGCGCTGGCGCACGATGACGTACCGATCGGCGCGGTCGTCGTCCATGAGGGCCAGGTCGTTGGGCGGGGACACAACCGTCGAGAGGTCGATCAGGATCCGACGGCGCACGCCGAGATCCTCGCGATCCGCGGGGCCGCCGCCACGCTCGCCCGATGGCGGCTCTCCGGCTGCGCGCTCTACGTGACCCTCGAGCCCTGCGCGATGTGCGCCGGCGCCGCGGTGCTCGCGCGGGTCGACCTCGTCGTCCTCGCGGCCTGGGATACCAAGGCCGGCGCGGTCCGCTCGGTCGCCGAGCTCCTCGACGAGCCGGCGTTCAACCATCGGCCGAAGTGGCGCGCCGGAGCGCGTCGCGCCGAAGCCGAGGCGCTCCTGTCGGGATTCTTCGCCGGACGACGTGTCTCCACTGGTGAGCGTTAGGCGCGACCGATGCGGCAGTCGAGCGCTATCCGGTCGCGGCGGCGCGGCTCCCGTACACCGTCCACCATGGGACGGCGGCGCCCTTGAGGACGGCGTTCAGCATCTCGATGTTGCGGACGCCGGTGTCCTCGAGCCAGGCGGCGAACTTCTTCGGTCCGTCCTTGGCGTAGACCGGGATGCCTTCCTTCCAGGTCGCGCGACCGCAGAGGACGCCGGAGAACTTTGCGCCAGCCTCGGCCGCCCACTCGAGCGACTCGCGGAATACGTCGTCGTTCACCCCCGCGGAGAGATAGATGAACGGGAGCGTCGTGGCCTCGGCGGCGTTCCTGAAATGGCGCAGCGCGGTCTTGCGGTCGTACGCGATCTCGCCGGTCTTGTTCGCGCGGGAGCCCTCGACGAATGCCATGTTCACCGGGATCTCGACCTTCAGCACGTCGACGCCGAAGCGCGGCTCGGAGAGCTTCTCCATGTAGGCCTGAACATGGCGGGGCTTCTGCT
Source organism: Chloroflexota bacterium (assembly GCA_043750135.1). Lineage (GTDB taxonomy): Bacteria > Chloroflexota > Limnocylindria > P2-11E > P2-11E > UBA4735. Next base: position 1,885 of record JAYVCA010000076.1, read on the forward strand.
TGGCGAAGTCGAGACCCTTCTCGTCCAGATCCTTGTCGTAGGCGAGCGGCTCGAGGAAGAACGGCACGTCGCACGACGCGCATTCCGCGCCGATCCGCTCGAGGAACGCGTGCTTGCGGTCGTTGACGTCCTGCTCATCGAACGGGTCGTAGTAGAGGAGGACCTTGATCGCGTCCGCGCCGGCCTCGACGAGCCGCAGGACGCTCCAATGCTCCAGGAGGTCGGGCATGCGGTTCGCCGGGTCGGCGTCGTAGCCGGTCTTTTCATAGGCCAACAACACGCCGGTACCGGGTGCCTTCACCGTGAGGGCCGGGAGGCCGTACTCGGGGTCCATCAGGATGGCGGTCGCGTGAGGGGTCAGGGCCTTCGTCACGGCCGTCTTGAACTCGGTAAGCGACTCGCCGGTGGGCTGGCCACCCTGCTTGCCGATCTCCTTCCGGAGCGAGCCACGCTGGTCCATCGCCGCGGCGCGGATGACCCCCGTCGCATCGGCACAGGCATCGATGCCCTTCGCCTTTCCGCTGGTCACGCGCGCCTTGTGCTGAATGGCCATCGGTGCCTCCCGCGCTGTTCTCAGTGGTGCGATTCTAGGGAGTCGGTGAGAATCGGAAGCGGGTGGCTGACGTGTTGAAGTGTTTGACATCGAACGCGATCAGCTTCTCAGGGCTCACCCTGAAGACGACCCCACTCTCGTACTGCGCCGCCTTGGGCCGGTACTTGAACCCAGACCCGTACTTGGTCCCGTACTGGCGAGCGATGCGCCGGGCGAGGGGTGGCGTGACCCCGCGGACGACTTCAACGCGGCCATCGCCGTAGATCGCCCGGTGTCCAAGCTGTGCTCCGAAGCTCACGCGCGGGTCGCGCGCGAGGTTGCGCGCCCACCGGGTGCTCTCGCTGCCCTCGAAGTACAGCTGCTGATCGATCCAGACGGCCCATTGCTGCACGAGGTGCGGGCTGCCGTCGGTGCCGGTCGTCGCGATCCAGAAATATGGAGCACCGGCCAGGAGGCGTTCGACCACGGCCCAGGGAAGCATGCCGTTCGGGCTTGCGGTGATGTAGCCCTCCGGCATCTTCGGTCGGTCGCGAGCCGGCGCCTTCATCGAAGGGGATGCTACGCGGCCGGGATCACCAGCACCTGTCGCCCGGCGGTGCCGGGAGCGATCCGGAGGGCGAGGCCGGCGGCGACGAAGCCGAGCAGTGCCGCGGAGATGAACATGAGGTGGTAGTCGCCCAGCACCTCGTGGAAGAACCCACCGAGAAACGCCGCGATCGCCGCGCCCGCCATGTGGCTGAAGAAGATCCAGCCGTAGATCGTTCCGAGCGAGGCGCGGCCGAAGATCTGCGCGGTGAGATTGGCGGTCGGCGGGACGGTGGCGATCCAGTCCAGTCCGTAGACGATCGCGAAGAGATACAACCCGCGGGCTTCGATGACGAGCGGCAGCGCCGCGAGTGAGATCGCGCGGAAGGCGTAGTAGCCGGCGAGCAGCTTGCGATTGTCGAAGCGGTCAGACAGCCAACCGGACGAGAGCGTGCCGACGATGTTCATCGCGCCCATCACCCCGACCGCGCTCGCCGCGGTGACCTCGGTGAACCCGTGTTCGACCGCATGTGGGATGAGGTGCGTGCCGATCAGTCCATTCGAGGTGTAGCCGCAGATGAAGAAGCTGCCGGCGAGGAGCCAGAAGTCGGGCGTCCGAACCGCCGTGCGAAGCGACGTGCG
>JAYVCA010000077.1:0-3110 GCA_043750135.1 Chloroflexota bacterium
TCGCGCGCGTCGCCCCGGGTCGTCTGGGAGAGGGTCTCGAGGGAGACGATCCCCGCAGCCGATGCCCCGGCGGCAAAGAGGCCGGGGTGGCGTCCAAGGGCCAGAAGCGTGAGGTAGCCGCCGTAGCTCGCCCCGCAGATCCCCAGATGGGCGGGATCCGCGATCCCCTCCCCACTGAGCCACTCCACGCCAGCGACGATGTCGGCCAGGTCGGCTCCGCCCCAATCCAGGCGATTCGCTTCCTGGAACTCGCGGCCGTAGCCGGTCGATCCGCGGACGTTCGGCGCAAGGACGACGAACCCGCGGTTCGCGAAGACCTGGGGAGCCGCGTCCCAGCCGCGGTCGTGCTGATCCGTCGGCCCGCCGTGGATGTACAAGATGGCCGGCGGCGGTGAGCCGAGGGCCACCTCGGCATGGGGAACATAGAGGAGCGCCGGGATCTCGCGCCCGCCGGCGCTCGGGTACCGAACGTGGCTGGGCTCGACGAGGAGCGCCGGGTCCAGCGGTGCTGCCGCCGACCGAATGGAGTCGGTGAGGGGCCGGATCTCGACGCCGAACGAGTCGCGCACCCAGACATCGGTCGGTCGACGCGCGCTCGAGAAGGTCGAGACGATGGTCTCGCTATCGGGTCCGACCTGCGGCCAGGCGTTCAGACCCGGCAGATCGGAGACCGGCGTCGCGGCGTGGGAGACGGTGAAGGCGCGGTGGACCGCGACCGCGGCGTCCTGCGTGTGCAGGTAGATGATGCCCCGCTGATCGGGCCGCCACAGCGGGCTGGATTCGTCGAACGGATTCGCGGTGAGGAACTCCAGCGTGCGTACCGCGGATCCGTCGAGGGCGGCGACGGCGATCTCGCGGCGGCCGCGTACGTTCGTCGTGAACGCGAGCTGTCGCCCGTCCGGGGAGAATCGGGCGTCGAACGATTCCCCCGCCAGACCGCCGCGGGTGTCGAGAGCGATGGACGCGCCGCCGCCAGATGGCACCAGATGCAGATCGACATCGGCGCGCCGCGCCGAACGGTTGCCGTCGAACACGATCCAGCGCCCGTCCGGCGAGAATCGCGGCCGCGCATCGGTACCCCCTCCGGTCAGCCGACGGCGGTCGCCGCTGGTGGTATCGATGAGATCGATGCCGAAGGCCCCTCCGTGGTCGGAGACGCAGGCGATCGTTCGGCCATCGGCTGACCACGCAAGGTCGCGGTGGGTCATGCCGGCGGCGGCGACCAGCTCGCGCTCGTGCTCACCGTCTCGATCGACGGTCCAGATCCCGAACTGCTCTGTCCCGCCGGAGTCGCGAAGGAAAGCGACCGTCCGGCCGTCCGGCGACCAGCGCGGCCAGACCGACCGCGCGCCGGCGCCGGTGAGCTGGAAGATGCGGTCTCCGCTCAACGGTGTGCTGTAGATCTCATAGCCGCCCGAACGGTCCCAGGCGAATGCGACCTCCGATCCGTCCGGTGCGAGGTCGATGCCGCCCCAGCGGCGATCGACCTCAGGCAGGCCGGCGATCGTTTCGATCGGCAGAGTCGGGACCGCCACCCCACAGGGGATCGGGCGGAAGGCGCCGGTCCGGCCTTCCGGACGGACAGGCGGCGGCTGGATGTCACGGGGAGCATTCGCGCGGGTCGTCGGTGGAGATGCGGTGGCCGGCGCCTGCCAGTCCTCCGCGAAATTCCGCGGGCGGCCCGCTCTTGCCGGTGTCGGCGCGGTCGCCGCCACCGCGCCCGCGCGCGGAGCGGCGGCCACCGGCCGCTTCGCGCGCTCGATCTTGTCCCGCGCGATGTCGGCGGCGATGAGCGTGCTCGGACCCATGCCGGCCTCGCGAGGGGCCGTCTCGTCCTGGGGGACCAGCGGATTGGCGGTCATTTGATCCTGCAGGCGGCCTCGATGCGCGCGGTCCCACGGCGCTTGAAGGAAGATGCCGAAGCGCTTCTTCGGAGCCGGAAGCTCACGTTGGAGCTGCAGGAGGGTATCCCGGCCGGCGCCCCAGATCGGCGCGCGCCGTGACGAGAGCACCGCCGAGAAGGCGAGCGCGGTGAGCGCTCGCGCGGCGTCGCTCCCGAGGTCGAGGTCGCCGCAAAAGAGCACGCCGCCGGCCTTGCGCACGAGCGCAACGGTCGCGCCCTCGCCATTCGTACCGACCCGGTGCACTCGGGCGTCGGCGCGGAGAAGGTCGCCGTCGTTCACCACGACATCCACCCCGCCGGGCACCGCACCGGCGTCGGCCTCGTGCGCCGCGATCTGCAGGCCGAGCGCCTCCCGATAGCGAGCGGCATCGCCACCGCGCGCGGCGTTCGTCACGAGCAGGATCGCCGCGCCCCCGACACCCCGGATCAGGCGGAGCGGGCGCTCGCCGAAGGCCGGGGCATCGATGAGCAGGTTGCCGCGCTCGCGGTCGAAGACGATGTACTGGCGCTCGTCCTCGAGCGGCTCGTAGAGCTCGAAGATCCACGAACGGAGCTGGTGAATATCCACTACGTCCCCCGACTACGCGCGCGTATCGTACCGGTCGGCGTGGGCTTCCGCCGCGGCCTTCGCGGCCTCGGACGACAGGTCCGAGCCGATGAGCGCGTTCGCCGACTGGCTGGCGTAGCGCGCTTCGAACGCGTCGCCGGTGGGAACGATGAGATACCAGCTGTTGTTCCGAGCGCGAGCCTGCTCGATCGGCGTGCCTCCCGGCGGGGTCAGCGGATCCCAGCGCAGCGGCGTGCGGGAGCCGGCCGGCCCGCGGACTTCGCTCATCTGAGCAATGACGCGAGCACGAGCTCACCGTCGCGCAGCGCGATGGTGCCGCGATCGATAGCGCGCTGCGTCGCTCGCTCCTGGAGCGCCTCATCCCATTCGAAGAGCCGCGCGATCTGCTTTGGGCTGACCGTTCCGGCGAGCTCGACGGTGCGCTCCAGGAGCGCGAGCGTCGCGTTGGATGACGAGATGCGTTCGGCGGACTTCACGATCTCGGGATAGCGTCGCATGAACAGGTCGTAGGTGTAGTTGTAGTCCTCCCGCCCCTCGCCGACGGCGCGGACGCGGGCGACGTACATGAGGCGCTGGACCTCGTCGATCGCCTTCCCGTACTGGACCCGGCCCTCCTTGGAGGTGATGCCCAGCTCGGCG
>JAYVCA010000078.1:0-2887 GCA_043750135.1 Chloroflexota bacterium
GTCCGGACGGGAAGCTCTGGGTCACCATGGGTGACGCCGGGAACACCGCGAACGCCCAGGACCCGAATGCGCTGAACGGCAAGGTGCTGCGCGTCAACAGCGACGGCACGATCCCGTCCGATAACCCTGTCATCGCCGGGTCGGCGGGACGGAGCGCGATCTACACGTGGGGAAACCGCAATCCGCAAGGACTGACGTTCGAGCCTGGTACCGGCCGGCCGTTCGAGGTCGAGCACGGTGACAGTACCCACGATGAGATCAATATCCTCGCGTCCGGCGCGAACTACGGCTATCCCATCTGCCGCGGGCCGTGCGGCGATCCACGGTTCGTTGACCCGGCGTGGTCCTCGGGCGGCGTGACCCTCGCGACCTCGGGCGCGGACTTCGCGCGCGGTCCCCAGTGGGGCGCTTGGGATGGCTCGCTGTTCGTCGCGACCCTGAAAGAGTCGGACCTCCGCCGCTTCACGGTCTCTGGCAGCACCGCGACGCAACGGGAGATCCTGTACAACGGCGCGTACGGACGCCTGCGCACCGTGCGCCAGGGCCCCGACGGGTCGCTCTACCTCACGACGAGCAATGGCGCCGGCGATCTCGTCGTGCGCCTCACGCCGAACTAGACGTGATGACGCCGCCGCCCTTCTCCCGGGACTTCACCCACTGCGGTGAGCGCCTTCCCTCTCCGGAGGGATGGCGACCAGCGCCGGGCTGCCATGCTGCGGTGCAGCACGCGCAAGGAGACCGGTATGACCATGACACTCGAAGGTTCTGAGCCCGCAGTCAGCAGCTGGGCGCCGAAGCCGGCGGAAGGGTCTGCGCCCCTTGCGCCCGTAGCGCTCGAGGAGACCGGCCTCACTTCGGCCCTCATCGCGGATCTGGCTCTCAAGATCCTGTATCAGCGCGGACCGATGGCCGCGACGGACATATCGCAAGCGCTCTGCCTCCCGTTGGGGAGGATCCTGCAGCCGGTCCTGGACTTCTTGAAGGCCGAACATCAGCTGGAGGTCAAGGGCGGCACTGGGGTGACCTCCTCGAGCTTCTTCTATTCGCTCTCGAGCAAGGGGATCGATCGCGCAAGGGAAGCGTTGGCGCGGAATGGCTATATCGGCGCGGCTCCAGTGACGCTGGCCGCATACACCACGCGGGTGCGGAAGCAATCGATGGGCGACGTGCAGATCAGCATGGACCAGCTCCGCAAGGCGCTCGGAGCACTCGTGCTTCCGGAGCGCACCCTGCGGCAGCTCGGTCCGGCGATCAACAGTGGCCGCTCGATCTTCTTGTTCGGCCCTCCGGGCACCGGAAAGTCGACGATCGCGAAGACGCTGGCATCGATCCTCAAGGGCAGCATCGTGCTGCCATACGCGATCCTGGTCGACGAGCAGATCATCCGCGTCTACGACCCATCTCGTCACAAGCCGCTCGTCGCCCTCGACCAGCGCTTTGACCGCCGTTGGGTGCCGATCAGCCGGCCCTTCGTCGAGGTCGGTGGTGAGCTGACCCTCGAAGATCTGAACTTGGTCTTCGATCCTTCATCGCAAGTGCATCAGGCGCCATTCCAGATGAAGGCGAACGGTGGCGTTCTCCTCATCGATGACTTTGGCCGGCAGCGGGCCTCGCCGGAAGAGCTTCTCAATCGCTGGATCGTCCCGTTGGACCGCGACGTCGACTTCCTGACGTTGAACGATGGGCGCAAGATCGAGGTGCCCTTCGACCTGCTCCTCGTGTTCGCGACCAACCGCACGCCGTCTTCGCTCGTCGATGAGGCGTTCCTCCGTCGGATCCAGTACAAGATCGAGATCAAAGCCCCGACGCAGGTGGAGTTCGCGGAGATCCTCCGCCGAGTCTGCGAAGCGCGGAGCATCGCGTTCTACCCACAGGCTGCCGACTGGATCGCGCAATACTGCGCTCAGCGGAACATCGCGCTTCGCTCGTGCCACCCGCGCGATCTCATGGCCCATCTCGACGCCGCCGCTCGGTTCCTGGACAAGCCGGCGGAGATCACGCCGGAGCTGGTGGAGCTGGCCTGCGAGACGTACTTCGTCCGGCTTGAGGGACCGCCGGTCTGACCAGCCGGTAGCATCCTGCCGTGCCGAAAGCGTCGTTCACGGCCATCCCCCAACAGAACCCGGGTGGGGTACTGCTCGTCGAGGTCCCGGCGAAGATCGTCCAGGACCTCGGCGGGAAGCAGCGCGTGCCGGTCAAGATCACGCTCAACGGCATCGCGTACCGATCGACGATCGCGGTCTACGGGGCGCGGTTCTATCTTCCGGCGCGTAAAGAGATCCGCGAGGCGGCCAAACTCGCCGCCGGAAAGCCGGCGCGGGTGACCCTCGAGGCCGATACCGCGCCTCGGGTCGTGACGCTCCCGCGTGATCTGGCGATCGCGCTCAAGGCTGGCGGGGGGACCGAGGCGTTCCGGGCGATGTCGTACTCACATCAGCGGGAACATGTCGACTCGGTCGAAGAGGCGAAACGACCAGAGACGCGTGACACTCGGATCGCAAAGGTGGTCCGCGCGACGCTCGCGAAGGGGTAAACGCCCGGAAGAACCGCCGCGGCGTCTGGTCGCACACTTGCAGGTCAATTGGCCCGGCCGATCTGGACCGGGGGGAGTCGCCGTAATGAGCAAGGCCACAGACGAGGTCATCGCGATCGAGAAGGGCTTCTGGAGCCACACGAACGAACCGCAGTACTACGCAGACCACCTCGCGGACGACGGTGTCACGGTGATCGAACCGATGGGCTTCATCGAGAAGACCGTCGCTGTAGACGCAGCCCAACACGCCGAACCGTTCACGAACGTCGAGCTGACCGATGTCATCGCTCGTGAGGTCGCGCCGGGTGTCGTGATGCTGGCCTATCACGGACGCGGTGCGCGCGAAGGCAAACC